>JAUILB010000140.1 GCA_030432815.1 Alphaproteobacteria bacterium
TATCAACAATATTGTTAAATATAAAAATTTCTATATTTCAAGCCAGCCACCGGCCGAAGCATTTGCCATGATGAAAGAACGCGGTATCACAACCGTGATAACAAACCGCGCGGCAAAGGAAAATAATGGGTTTGAAGAGGAAAAATTCGCCGAAGCGGCGGGGCTTAAATTTCATCGTGCCCGCATTTATAATGACCGTTATGGTGACATAAACGATGGCAAGATAAACATTGCGGAACTTGAAAAAGCACTTGGTATTATTGCTTCAACAACCGATGGTGATGTTCTTGTGCATTGTGGATCAGGAGACCGTGCATCAATGGTGTTAGCGGCGCACTTATACAGTGTGGATCAGGAAAAACCTGAAGAAGCCCTTAGCAAAGCGCGGATCGCCGGACTCAGGCACCCGGGAATTACAGAACAGCTTGAAATATATATGGATTTAAAGGAAGAATAAGATTATTCGAACTTTGGTGTTCTTTTTTCATTAAACGCGCATACGCCTTCCTTGAAATTATCATGGGTCCCGGCAATTTTTTGCGCATCTGCTTCCGCGTTTAATTGATCTACTAGTGAATTTTCCCCCGATGCATCAAGCAGTTCACGAATTTGCATAAGCACGGATGTGGGTTTTTGGCTTAATTTTTTTGCCAAGATATCCGCTTCCACGTCCAACTCACCATCATCAACTACTTTATAAATCATTCCCATCTCAAATGCGCGTTGCGCGCTTATCGGTTCACCAAGCATCATCATTTCAGTAGCCCGCGCATGACCAATAAGCCGCGGCAGGAAATACGTACTCCCCGCATCAGGAACCAGTGCGATATTGATGAACGCCTGAACAAATTGTGCTGATCTGGCGGCTATGGTAAAATCGCATCCAAGCATTAGCCCCATGCCGGCACCTGCGGCATACCCGTTTACTGCGGCGATCGTCGGGAATGGAAGCTTTTTAAGCCCGAGTATGAGCGGCTCGAAATTTTCCCTAAGGGCCTTTCCCAGATCCAGATCATTACCTACTGGTAAATTTTTTAAGTCAGCGCCAACAGAAAACCCATCCCCCTGACCGATGATGATCAACGCTTTTAAGGCCTGCTCATTTTCCAGCATAGACAGGCACGATGAAATATCGTCGAAAAACTGCTGGTTCATCGCGTTAAGGGCTTTTTCACGCGTGAGGGTGATTCTAGCAACTTGCCGGTTTACTTCCAGCTCCATTGTGGAGAGTTTTTTATGTGTCATGGTCAAACTATTGCCCATAGAAAAAAAACTGTCAATCAATCCGGTAGTACAATCTTATATTTCGTGTGAATTGCGGTATTTTGAAAGCTTATGCAGAGATGCTATTGTCTTGTGTGACAACCTGATCCAGCTCAAGTTCACTTTGGATCATATTGCGGCCATTTGCTTTTGCTAAATACAGGGCAGAATCTGATTTTTGTATCAGGTCATTTACATTTCCCCCGGGCCGTGCACAGGAAACACCGAATGACATGGTTATGCGGCCGAAATTTGCACCAGTATTTTTATTCTTAATAATACGTTGGGAAATAACGGTTCTTATTTTGTCCGCAAGATCGATACCATCGTCAAGGGTCGCCTTTGGTAACAGTATGGCAAATTCCTCACCGCCGTAACGTGCTGCTGCACCACGAAGTCCCAGTTCTTTTTTAATGACGTGGGCGACAACTTTTAAAACCTGATCACCAATCTGATGGCCAAAATTGTCATTGAATTTTTTAAAGTGGTCAATGTCACATAATATGAGCACAAGTCCATCACTGCAATTTACAAAATTGTCCATATATTCGGCAATTTTTTCTTCGAAAAATTTACGGTTACCAATATTGGTAAGCGCATCAGTACGGCTTTCAAGCCGGGCATTTTCAAGATTTGTCTTAAGTCCTTCAATCCTCTGCGTACTTTCCTGTAGCTTGTCTTCAAGTTTTTGACTTTGTTCTTTGATTTTATCTGTATCTGTGATGACAAGTTTGATGATATCCCTGAGTTCGCTTGCCCCTTCAAAATCGGAAAGCTTGTTCATATGATTCATCAGCGCTTTTGTATGGGCATTTGTATCATCACCGGCGTCTTTTAACACCGATACAATTTTTGCCAGCTCTTTCTGAAATGTAGCCCCTGTTTCTACTACCGTTCTTAATTCCTTGTCGGTCGAGAAGAATTTTTCATAAAGTTTATCATTCAGTTCTTCATTGAAATCCATGTTTTTTGCAATCAGGTTTTCAAGCACTTTTGAAAGATTAAGGTCGGACTGCGCTGAATGAGTATACCAAAGTTGGTAATTTTTAGGGGTAGGGACAACCTTATATTCGGTCATCATACTTATCGTATTATCAGAGTTTTGCCAGATAAACTCCTTGTCATTATCGGATAGAAACTTTGTCATTTTCTTTTAATATCTCTTTTGTAACGCTTAAATTCCCCCTGAAATAACGAATGTTATTAAACATTCCTGTCGTTTCTATAGTTAATATTATCTTTATATTTTTAAAATTTAGTTAAATAGTAGATAACAATTTAACCGTATGCAACACCAGATATATATATCGTTATCAAAGGCATTTTTTTATCAATAAAACCTTGTGGAATGTCGTGCACTTAGCGGTTTAAAAAATCCGGAACATGATCCCCCATGCCGATGATGGGAGTAGCATTATTGGTATTTTCTTTATCGCTGCTATCTGATTTACTGGATGGTTTAGCAGATTTTTTCTGTTTTGCCGGTTTTTGTGATTTTTCAGCACGTTTTGATTTGCGGTCTTCCAGTATTTCATCGGGCACCTTGTGAAGCGGAATTTTTTTATCAAGAAATTTAAGAAGCGCATCCAGATATTTTTTATCAGCTTGTGTAGAAAGGGTAAATGCGGTTCCGCTCTTGCCTGCACGACCAGTACGTCCAATACGGTGGACATAATCTTCCGGATTATTTGGTACATCATAATTAAAAACATGGCTTACGTCCGGGATATCAAGCCCACGTGCGGCCACATCGCTGGCCACCAGTATTTTTAGATCGCCATCCTTAAACCGGCCAAGGGTTTCCATGCGTATATCCTGATGCAGATCACCATGAAGTTCCGCCGCGCTATAACCATGAACATTGAGTGATTTATTGACAACTTTTACTTCTTTTTTGCGGTTGCAGAAAATAATGGCGTTTTTGATACCCTGTTCATTAATCAGGTGGCGAAGCACCTGCCGTTTTACGGTATCATTTCCCTTAAAACGTACCAGATTTTCTGTAATGGTTGTGGCGGTCTGGGTAGGGGGACTGACTTCAAACTCTTTTGGATCTTTCAGGAAAGTATCGGTAAGCTTTTTAACTTCCGGCGGCATGGTTGCAGAAAAGAAAAGCGACTGAACCTTTTTTGTCAGCATTTTACAGATCCGCTCAATATCCGGGATAAAACCCATGTCGAGCATGCGGTCTGCTTCATCGACTACCAGGACTTCTACACCATTAAGCATCACATTGCCCCGTTCCATATGGTCAAGCAGGCGTCCCGGCGTTGCGATCAGCACATCAACGCCTTTATCAAGCTTTTTGACCTGTCCGGCGAAATCGGTACCACCGATCAGCAGTGCACATGTAAGTTTGGAATGCGAGCCATATTTGTCAAAGCTTTCTTCAACCTGTGCGGCAAGTTCACGTGTGGGTTCCAGAATTAATGACCGTGGCATACGTGCCCGCGCACGACCCTGGCTAAGGATATCAATCATCGGCAGGGTGAATGCCGCCGTTTTTCCCGTACCTGTCTGGGCAATACCAAGGATATCACGGCCCTGCAGCGTGCTAGGGATGGTTTTTTTCTGAATGGGGGTAGGTTCCTCGTAGCCGGCATCCTTCACCGCGCTGAGCAATTGTTCGCTCAAACCTAGATAATCAAAACTCATATAGTGACCAAATTCCTAATCTTCTTTGCCAAATCTTTCCCGCTTCTTGCGCGAACAATAGGCATAAAGCGGAAAATGTCAATAAAACATCGCTTATCATAAGAAAATATATAGCAACACACCGGATTAAAAAAGTGGCAATGTTAGATCAAACTATCCGTCGGGGCATGTGCCATCTGGCCATTATTTCTGCGTCTGCGCTTCCTGCTGCGTTCCAGGATTTCTTCCTGCCATTGAAACAGGTTCAGCTCAATGAAGACGAAAGCCAGGATCCAGAGCATCGCATCCCAGAATTCAAGGAAAGAGCCGTCAATTCCCCAATATAAAGCACAGACGAACATTGCCACATAAAGTATGGTTTTGAAAAACAGGCATGTTTTTATGAGTGGTTGATAGATGATTTGCTTTAACTGGTACCAAACTTCAATTTCCAGAATGGCAACAATCAGAAGCCACGAAAAACTGTTTATAACATCTGCCCAGGCGAGTTGTTGTGTCTTCGCAATGGTATCGCTGTCCGCGAATAAAGTATAATGGTTAAGCGCAAAGAGTTCCTTTCCTTGAAAGAAATGGCAATTTTCAGCGTTAAGGGAAATATATTCGTTTACACGAACAATATAGGACCATTCGGACCCGGCAAGCGCACATATATCACCGACTTCCATTGGCGAAATATCATAAAACATTGCAAGCCTTAAGGCATAATTGTAACAGGCGAGAATGATCACGATGTAGCAAAGGCTCCGGATCGTCAGAAGCGAATTTTTCAATAGATTGCTCTTCAGGGTTTCATCGGAAATAACCCAGGTTTCCAATTCAAACAGGATCAGCAGAATGGTCCAAACCAACGTGTCGATGGTTGTGTTAAAGGTTTTCATGATTTCATCAAGCGGAATACTGCCCGTGAATAAATGGGATGACGCTAGCCATTCTTCTCTGAAGAATAGTAGGATATTTGAAAGAAGCAGCAAATAGATAGAATATTTGAAAAAACCGTAAACAAACGACCTTTTATCTATCTGATCAGAAATGAAACCCATTGTCTTTGCTCACAAAAATAAAAGCAGATCGTGCTTTTCAGACAAAAATTAAATTCAAAGTTTCAATCAAATATTTTTGTAATTTGATAATTGAGCAGGTACCGCCATTTTACTTAAAAAGCAAAAGAAAAATGAACGTTAAAACTATTTTTTTATGAAGGTTGGCGCTTGCGACATTGAGATCTATATACTTTTTCAGATAGCTGCGTTAATTTCTGTAAGTAATTCCTACTTGCGAATATACTTTACGATACCGCCCACAATCGTCATTTCCACTTTTGTATCCATGATTTTATCGTCGGGAACAGTCAACAGATCTTGTGAAAGGATTGTTATATCCGCCAGTTTTCCTACCTTGATGGATCCCTTAATGTTTTCTTCAAAAGCGGCGATGGCATTGCCCATGGTGTAGCTATAAAGTGCCACGTCGCGGGTATAAACCTCCTGACCCTGAAAGATCGTCCCGTCGGAAAGTTCCCGTGTGACAGAACATTTAAAGCTGGCAATCGGGTCAATTTCATCCACGGGCGGATCAGTACCGTTTGTGGGGACAAGTCCCGCTTCATATAGAGTATTGAAAAGATAGCTGCGTTCCACCGTGCGGTTTTTACCAAGGCGGTCTTCCACCCACGAACCATCGGAACAGGCGAAAATACCCTGTGCCGCAGGGATGACATCATACTCCACAAAACGGGGTATATCATCGGGATGGATCACCTGCGGGTGTTCAATGCGCCAGCGTAGATCGGTTTTATCCGGGTGGGCGTCCCGGATGGCGCCATAAATATTCAGAAGTTCTCGGGTCGCGCGGTCACCGATGCCCTGAATGGCCATCTGGTAGCCGTGTTCAACGGCAAGTTGGGCGGATTTTTGGATATCTTCCACTGGTACCACGTTAAGTCCGTAGCTTTCCGGCATGTCTGAGTAAGGCTCAAGCAGCCAGCCACCATGGGTTCCCAGGGCACCGTCTAGTACTTTTTCACCAATGCCACGAACAGTAAGGAAATTGTTGCCGTAACCCAACAGACGATATTCTTCGAGCTTCCCTTCCACTGCGAGTTCTTCATACGGAAGATCAAAAGCCATCCACAGCCGTACCGGAAGCACTCCTTCATCGGCCATTTTTTTAAGCAGATCGACTTCTTCGAATGTGGTGCCAAGATCTTGGAAGGATGTAATGCCGTATTTCAGGCTCTCCTCACCAGCAGTAATGATCGCCCTGCGTAGCTCGGCTTCGGCTTGCTCAGGGGTGCGTAGTGCTTCATAGTCAGCGAATGCGGCGCGTACCGCGTCCTGCGCGGCTTCACGCATCATACCTGTCGGGGTGCCATCTGCTTTATGCACAATTTCCCCTCCATCGGGTGGAATGGTGTTCCTGTCAATGCCAGCGGCATCCATAGCGGCCTGATTGGCGAAAACAGCATGACCGGATGTATGAATAAGCATCACCGGGTTATTTGGACTTACCGCGCTGAGCTTGTCATGAACCGGTATACCGTCAACCAGCACGTCTTCACGAGTCGTCCATTTATCCTGATGCCAGCCGCGGCCAACAATCCATTCATTGGGCTTTGCGCCTTCGACGGCACGTTCTACTTTGTCAACGATTGACTGAAAACTGGTATCATACCGAAGTTCAAGGCGATAAAAGCTGTCACCGTAGCTAGTGTAATGACCGTGTCCTTCAATAAAGCCGGGGATGGCTGTACTTCCTTCAAGGTCAATTACATTTGTTCCATCACCGATCCAAGCGGCGATTTCATCTGACGATCCGACAGCAGCAATACGATCACCAACAATGGCAATGGCTTCGGCGCGGGGCATACCACTTTCTACAGTCAGAATATTGCCATTTGTGAGTACCATATTGGCAACAGGGGTACCCGTATTGTCATTGACTGACTGCTCCGCACAGGATGTAAGCAGTAATCCAATAATTATGATGATGATTTTTTTCATATAAGTCACTTATTAAATATCCAGATCGGCGACCTTTTCGGCATTTTCCTGAATGAACTGGAAACGAAGTTCCGGTTTTTTGCCCATAAGTTGATCGACCCTTTCGGCGGTTGCAAGACGGGTGCCTTCTTCGATCACTACCTTAAGAAGTGTGCGTTTGCCCCGTGTCATAGTGGTTTCCCTTAGCTGCGCGGCAGGCATTTCCCCAAGGCCCTTAAAGCGGCTTACTTCGATCTTGCCGCGCCCAGAAAATTCAGTGGCCATTAGTTCGTCCTTATGATCGTCGTCACGGGCATAAAGAACGGTACCGCCCTGTGCGATCCGGTAAAGTGGTGGCTGGGCTAAAAATAAAT
>JAUILB010000141.1 GCA_030432815.1 Alphaproteobacteria bacterium
CGCCATCCGTACGCATATAAGTTATAAGGCCTGTGGTTTCACCTTTAATGTCTATACCTTCATATAGCTTTTGGGCGGTTCTCATTGTGCGTTGTGCATTAAAGCCTAATTTACGCGCTGCTTCCTGTTGTAACGTTGATGTAGTAAATGGTGCCGCCGGGTTTCGTCTGGCGGGTTTGCTCTGGACATCAAGTATTTTGAAATTGGCGGCTTCAACAGCCGCTTTGGCGGCATCCGCACCGGTTTTATTATTAAGAGTAAATTTTTCCAGCTTATTGCCATCCAGCTTTACCAGTCTTGCGGAGAATATATTACCTTCAGCACTTTTTAATAACGCTTCGATCGACCAATATTCTTCCGAATTAAATTTTTCGATTTCAAGCTCTCGTTCACAGATTAGCCTAAGTGCAACAGATTGCACACGCCCTGCGGATTTTGACCCCGGTAGTTTTCGCCAAAGTACAGGAGATAAATTAAATCCAACCAGATAATCAAGTGCCCGGCGGGTCAGATATGCTTCCACCATTTCATTATCAATATCACGCGGGTTTTCCATCGCTTGTAAAATGGCGTTCTTTGTTATTTCGTTAAAGACGACCCTTTTTACACCAACATTATTCATAACCCCACGACGAGCGTTCAAAACTTCAAGAACATGCCATGAAATGGCTTCACCTTCGCGGTCCGGGTCAGTTGCGAGGATTAATTCTTCTGATGCTTTTGTGCTGTCTGCAATTTCCTTAATTCGTTTCTTTGCGTCACTATCGACAGCCCAGGTCATTTCAAAATCATTATCAGGGTCAACCGAACCATCTTTTGAGGGCAGGTCACGAATGTGGCCGAAGCTGGCAAGA
Source organism: Alphaproteobacteria bacterium (assembly GCA_030432815.1). Lineage (GTDB taxonomy): Bacteria > Pseudomonadota > Alphaproteobacteria > Sphingomonadales > Emcibacteraceae > Pseudemcibacter. Next base: position 855 of record JAUILB010000141.1, read on the forward strand.
ACCTTATAGTCGCTGCCCAGATATTTGTTTATTGTTTTGGCTTTCGCCGGGGATTCAACAATTACTGTTTTCATTGCCTATTTTCACCAAAAGAATCGAATCTTGTTATTTTCTTCAGGGGCTTTTACATAATGTTTTAACAAAAAGATACCCTGTTTCCTGCATGGCGGGTAATTTCTCCGGCCAGTTCCAGCTCTAAAATAACCGTTTGAACCAATGAACTCTCTAATTCTGTTAGCCTTATCAGTTCATCTATAGCTATAGCAGTATGGCTTAATTTTTCCTTAATTGCCTTTCTTGCACGCTCCAGATTTTTTTCCAAATTGCTGTCATTTTGTGAATATGGCATTTGAAAATCAAACAAGTCTGATTCCGGTTCCGAAATTGACCTACCCTTCATAAGACTGAGTACATCAAGAATATCGTCAACAGTTTCGGTAAGCTGTGCGCCGTTTTTAATAAGGCTGTTTGGCCCCTTGGCTCGCGGATCAAGTGGTGAACCAGGGATGGCGAATACTTCGCGGCCCTGTTCAGACGCAAGCCGTGCTGTAATTAATGTTCCTGAGCGGTGTGTTGCTTCAACAACCAAAACGCCAAGAGAAAGCCCCGATATTATCCGGTTCCGGCGCGGGAAATGGCGTGCCTGTGGCTGTGTGCCGAATGGCATTTCAGAAAGTAAAAGCCCGCTTTCCTTTATTTGATGATAAAGATCAGAATTTTCCCTTGGATATATAACATCAGCGCCTCCGGCAAGAACGGCTACTGTGCCACTATGAATGGCACCGCGATGCGCTGCAGCATCAATTCCGCGTGCCATACCCGAAGCAATTACATGCCCAGCTTCGCCTAATTTTTCAGAAAATGACGTTGCAATTTTCAAACCGATAGCAGATGCATTACGTGCCCCAACAATTGCAAAGCAGTTTTGATTAAGCAGATGCACATGACCAAACGCCATCATAACAGGTGGAGCATCTTCCGTAGCAGCCAGTGGAACTGGATATGTTTCATCACCCAAAATAATCATTTGTGCGCCCAGCTTTTCTATTTCTTCAAGTTCCTTATTTATCTGATCTAAAGATGCGGCAAGCAAGGGCTTCTTTCGGCCGCCGCGCTTGGAAAGTTCCGGTAACATTTCTATTGCCTGTGCGGCCGATGTATAACGGGAAATAAGCTGTTTAAATGTTACGGGTCCAACATTTTCAGTTCTGATAAGCCTCAGGCGAGCCAGTTTTTCAGCATTTGAAAGTGCTTTTGGAATATTGTTCATTACTGATACCCCCAATACTATTTTTGGCCTATTTTTGGTTCCGTCCCGTTTAGTAGCCTTTTAATGTTATCTTTGTGTTTATATAAAATCAATATGCACAAAATACCAGCGAGCAGGGCAAGATCGCTACCTGAAAAATAAAACCCATATAGCGGTGATAACAATGCAGCGGTAAGTGCTGATAGTGAAGATATCCTGAAAACTAAAGCGGTTAATAACCATGTTGCGCAGCAGGCAAATCCGGTAGGTGGGTTAAGAGCGACCATGATCCCCAGAAAGGTTGCGACACCCTTTCCACCGGTAAATTTAAGAAATATGGAATAACAATGTCCAAGAAAGCTTGCTCCTCCTGCATATATACCAAGCCCCGGAAAAAAATATTCTGCGGTAAGAGCGGCGGCAGCTCCTTTCCCAATATCAAGCAGCAGTGTTAAAAAAGCGAGAAACTTATTTCCTGTCCTAAGAACATTTGTCGCACCAATATTACCGGATCCTATGGTGCGGATATCGCCGTGACCGGCCAATTTAGTTAAAACAAGACCAAATGGAACCGCTCCCAATAAATATCCGCAAGTAAAAATGGTGATGATTTGTATAATCGAATATTCAGCCGCCATAATCATAAACGCTTTCACCCGCTACCACGGTCTTTAGCACGCGGCCCTGAACCGGTTTGCCGTCAAAGCATGTGTTTTTGGTGACACTGACCATTTTTTCTGCATCAATTTTATAAGGTACATTCAGATCAAAAATACAAAGATCCGCCGGTGCCCCTTTTTTAAGGGTGCCGGATTTAAGATCCATAATCTTGGCAGGGTTGCATGTCAACTTTGCAAGAAGGTCAAGAAGTTCCATGCTGCCATTATGATAAAGTTCCAGCGATACATTAAGCAATGTTTCAAGGCCAACAACACCAGGTTCCGCCTGCTCAAACGGGACACGCTTACTTTCCGGGTCTTCCGGATCATGGCCGCTGACAATAACATCAATTGTGCCATCTTTTAAGGCTTCAACCACGGCAACCCTGTCATCTTCTGATCTTAATGGCGGGGATAATTTCATGAAAGTACGGTAATCTTCGATAGCAAATTCGTTCAGAGCAATATGCGGAACTGCTACACCGGCAGTAACATTAAGATCACTTGATTTTGCCGCTTTTATCACATCTATACTGTCCTTGCATGTAATCTGGGATGCGTGATACCTGCATTTTGATGATCTTAGAAGCCGCATATCCCGTTCAAGCATAATTGTTTCAGCAGCCGTCGGAATTCCCGGCAACCCCAAACGTGTCGCCAGATCCCCGGCATTCATACAGCCGTTCTTTGACAGGTTTGGCTCCGCCAGATGTTGTACTATCAGAGCATCGAATGCTGCCGCATATTTTAAAATACGGCTCATTATTGCGGCATTTTCAATTGAGTTGCTACAATCTCCGAAAACTTTATAGCCTGCACCGGCCATTAGGCCGATTTCGGTCATTTCCTTGCCTTCCATTTGCTTTGTCGCAGCAGGCATGGGAATAAAATTTACAAGCGCATTTTTCGCACGTGTCGCAAGAAATTCAATATGGGCAATGCTGTCAATGATCGGGTTTGTATTTGCCTGCACACAAACAGTGGTAACACCGCCGGCCGCTGCCGCTTCACCGGTATTTAACATTGTATCTTTGTAATCCGCGCCGGGGATGCCAACAAAAACCCGCATGTCAATTAGGCCCGGACAAAGGCATTTGCCCTTTACATCAATGACGTCCGCGCTGTTGGGTGCTTTAATTTTCCCACCGACTTCGACTATTTTCTTGTTCTTTGTGAGCAGATCACCTTTTTCATCCAGGCCAGTTGCCGGATCAAGGAGACGTGCATTTTTGTAGAGCTTGTATTTACTCATTTTACGTCTCCTCGCTTTTTACGGGTAAGAAGATCAAGGCAGGCCATTCGTACCGCGACCCCCATTTCCACCTGTTCCTGAATGGCACTTCGTGTCAGATCATCCGCCACGGCCGCATCAATTTCCACGCCGCGGTTCATGGGGCCCGGATGCATGATCATTGCGTCTTCTTTGGCGTTGGAAAGCTTGTCGTAATCAAGGCCATAAAGCGAAAAATATTCACTTACGCTTGGAAAATACCCACCGTGCATGCGTTCAGTTTGAAGCCTGAGCATCATGATGATGTCACAGTCCTGAAGCCCTTCTGTCATGTTATAGTAAACTTCTGCCCCAAGCCGTTCGGCACCTGATGGTATAAGTGTGGGTGGGCCAATCAGCCTTACCCGCGCACCCATTATATTTAAAAGATGGATATTGGACCGTGCCACACGGCTGTGAAGCACATCGCCGCAGATCGCGACAGTAAGCCGGGCGAGCCGACCTTTACGGCGCCGAATTGTCAATGCATCCAGTAACGCCTGTGTTGGGTGTTCATGTTTTCCGTCCCCCGCATTAAGCACTGCGCAGTCCACTTTTTGTGAGAGCAGGTTAACCGCACCTGATGAACCATGCCGAACAACAAGAAGATCCGGCCGCATGGCATTAAGCGTGGATGCCGTATCAATCAGCGTTTCACCCTTTTTAATAGATGATGTTGACGTGGCCATATTAATAACATCAGCCCCAAGCCTTTTTCCCGCAAGTTCAAAGGACATAAGGGTTCGGGTGGAATTTTCAAAAAAGAGATTTATCTGCGTCAGTCCCTCCAGCAGGTCTTTTTTCTTATTTGTACGGCGGTTCTGTTCGACATATTCGTCGGCAAGATCAAGAATAAGTGAAATTTCGGATTCTTTTAAACCTTCAATACCAAGAAGATGATCATGTGGAAATGATACTTTGGCTGGCGACATATTCAGTCCTTAATTAGGGGTTCTTATAAGGTTCTGAAAATCAAGTATATAGTGGTAATTGATTGCACGCGCAAGCCAAATTTTGTTTTTCTAGCCCCGCGAAAGTTTATCAAGTACACCCTGCAAAATATAGGAAGCGGCCATTTTATCAACCAGTTCGCTTTGTCGTTTACGGCTTGCGTCCGCTTCGATAAGGGTGCGGGTTACGGCCATGGTGGAAAGCCGCTCATCCCAGTAGCAGATGTCAATTTCCCGAATTTCCATAATGTTTTTTGCAAATTGGCGTGTAGATTGGCATCGTGGCCCTTCGGAGCCATTCATATTCTTTGGAAGCCCCAGTATCAGCGCACCGACATTCTGTTCATCAATGATCGTGAAAATACGTTCAACATCCCGGCTGAATTTTTTTCGCTTTATGGTTTCCATCGGTGTTGCAACAGTCAGCATCACATCTGAAAGTGCAAGGCCGATTGTTTTGGAACCAAGATCAAGTCCAAGTAATCGTTCACCTTTTTTAAGGCGGGTTTTAAGCTCATCAGGTTCAATTTCCATGGCCCCGCTTATACAGTGAAAAAGCAGCGAGCACCATCATATATTTCGCTTGTATTTACGCTAAAAACCTTTACCCTTGATCCTATTCCTAGGGGAGTTGGTATAACTGAGATTCTGTGAATATGCACAGTAACCCTTAGAACCTGATCCGGGTTATTCCGGCGGAGGGAAGGAATCTAAAGAATTCTATAACCGTAACCGCTAGTCCCCGGGTCTCCAATTTTTAAATGATGGAGAACCTGGCTATGAACGTTGAAACAAAAATTGAAAAACTTGAAGTGACCACAGGGTCGCTTCCTGCATCCACCAAAATTTATGTGCAGGGCACCGACCCGTCCATTCAGGTGCCCATGCGGTCAATTGCCCTTGACCCGTCGGCAAATGAGCCCGATTTAAAAGTATATGACACATCCGGTCCCTATACAGACCCCGATGTGGAAATAGATATTGATGCCGGTCTTGACCGTTCGCGTCAAAAATGGGTTATTGACCGCGGTGATGTGGAAGAATATGAAGGCCGCGAGATAAAACCGGAAGATAACGGCGGTGCCACCGGTAAGTTTCTCGCTCGCGAATTTCCGGTCAGGAACAAGCCACTGCGCGCAAAACCAGGTAAGGTTGTCACCCAATACCACTATGCAAAGCAGGGTATCATTACCAAGGAAATGGAATATATTGCCATTCGTGAAAATATGTCCCGTGCCGAACTGGGCAATGATTATACCCCCGATCAGTATGCCGAAAGTTTCGGTGCCAATATTCCGGATCAGATCACACCGGAATTTGTACGCTCCGAAGTCGCCGCAGGCCGCGCCATCATCCCGCGCAATATCAACCACCCCGAAGCGGAACCGATGATCATTGGCCGTAATTTCATGGTAAAAATCAATGCCAATATCGGAAATTCCGCCGTGACATCATCAGTCGCCGAAGAAGTGGATAAAATGGTCTGGGCGACCCGTTGGGGCGCGGATAATGTGATGGACCTTTCCACCGGGCGTAATATTCATAACACCCGTGAATGGATCATCCGCAATTCCCCGGTTCCCATTGGCACGGTTCCCATTTATCAGGCGCTTGAAAAAGTGGGCGGCGTCGCCGAAGACCTGACATGGGAAGTATACCGCGATACGCTGATTGAACAGGCAGAGCAGGGGGTTGATTATTTCACCATCCATGCCGGTGTGCTTCTGCGTTATGTGCCGATGACAGCCAAGCGGGTCACGGGCATTGTTTCACGCGGCGGGTCCATCATGGCCAAATGGTGCCTTGCCCATCATAAGGAAAGCTTCCTTTATGAACATTTCGAAGAAATATGTGACATCATGGCCGCTTATGATGTTTCCTTCTCCCTTGGGGATGGGCTGCGTCCGGGTTCCATTGCCGATGCTAACGACGAAGCGCAATTTGCAGAGCTTCGTACTCTTGGCGAATTGACCAAGGTTGCGTGGGAATACGACGTACAGGTGATTATCGAAGGTCCTGGTCATGTTCCAATGCATATGATCAAAGAGAACATGGAAGAGCAGTTAGAGCACTGCCATGAAGCTCCTTTCTACACCCTTGGTCCATTGACGACAGACGTCGCTCCTGGTTACGACCATATTACTTCAGGCATCGGCGCTGCCATGATTGGTTGGTATGGCTGTGCAATGCTTTGCTACGTAACTCCTAAAGAGCACCTTGGTTTACCAAACAAAGAAGACGTGAAAGTAGGCATGATCACTTACAAG
>JAUILB010000142.1 GCA_030432815.1 Alphaproteobacteria bacterium
CCTATTCGTTTACCGATTGTGCGGGCGCTGATGGCCAGACTAAACCTAAGGAATACCAGATAAGTTATGATTAGAATTATACTTAAGATAATTGAATAACGCATAAATTCGCTGTCAGTAAGAGCAAAGAAATCAGAGATACTGTCATTTAACCCAAAGTAATTTACCAGAAATACCAGTATGCTGATTGATACAATAGCAAGCACGGAACAGATCCCAACTAAAAACAATACTTTGGATATCATTACGAAACTGCGGGTGAGAATAGGCCATATTCGTTTTCGTAGCAGATGTTCAGGTCCAAGCAGATACAAACGATGCCATAAAATAAAACAGGGAATACCCCATACATATGTAGTAAGAATATAAAGTATGAAAGAAAGATTATAACCTTCCGGCACCAGTTCATGGGATAAACGCGGCATAAAGAACGGATCAAACATACCCAACAATCCAAATGTGACGAATGGTAAAAAAGCCACCAATGATATAAATAAATGGTTCCATTTATAATGCCATAAGCATTTATATGTATCCTTCATGCTGGTTTTGATATTTAGTTTCTTACATTCTTTCTTCATTGTCATCTAGGCCCCGGCTTTATTGGAAGCCTGTCCCTTAACAAGGAATTTATCAACTTCAATACCGGCACTTAAGACCGAAAGGTAGGGTAGTAAAAATAATGGAAAGATAAGAAAAGTTACAAAAGTATTTGTAACAGCCAACCCACTGCTGCCTGCAAGGGCATAATACACGATAACGATTGGCAGCATTGCCGGCACGAAACTAAATAATCCAATCAGGATCAATTCTTTGAAATTATCACGTGTATAATAATACGAAGATTTCATCTCTATAAAATTGCGTTCCGTTGCAATACTTATAAATGTCGGTTGCAACCGCATTATGATAAACAGGATAACTACCATCATTGAAAAATAAACAACGGGGGGCAGGTTTGTTTCGTTTAATATTGATGCTTCAGTCACATTATTAACGATTGCAGCAATGAGCAAAAAGAAAAGTGAAATAGCAAGGGTTGCAATAAATAAAAGAAACATTAGACCAATCAAATACAGCAACATTTTTATTATTGTCCCTGCTTTCTTTGGAAACAGTTCACGAAAACTCAGGATATCAAATGAAAGGGCCCGATAAAATAGAGTGCTGATTATTAATAATAGAGATAATAATAAAGCGAGGTAGGAAATCCGAATTAACAAACTTGCTTCACTTACCAAATCACCGGGGCCCGGAAGTAGCATAACAACAATGTAAATAGATAAAGCAATCCCGTAAGATATAAGAAAAATAGGTTTTATTTTTGCAAAAATATTAATGAATGATAAGTGCAGAATATCAAAAACCGGAAGCGATCTGTTTTTTTCAATCATCGTTCATTGCTCTAAAAGATAAGAAAATTCCTGGACCAGTCTTCTATAGACATCTTTTTTGAAAGGGATGATTATATCTTCAAGTTCGTGCATATCAGCCCAACGCCAGGTTGAAAATTCCGGATGTTTTGTCTCAATATTGATGTCTTCATCTTTCCCATGAAACCGCATTACAAACCATCTCATTGTCTGCCCTCCATACCGCCCTTTCCAAACTTTTCCATATAATGTATCCGGTAAATCATATGATAGCCACCCATCATATTCATCAAGAATTGTTACATCAGTAATACCTGTTTCTTCTTCCAATTCCCTAAATGCTGCCAGTTTTGGATCTTCGTCCTTATCAATTCCACCCTGGGGCATCTGCCAAGCTTCAACGGTTGTATCAATTCTTTTTGCTACGAAGACCTTGTTCTGGCTATTTAACAGCATAATTCCAGCGCAAGGGCGGTATGGTAATCGATTTTCGTTACTCTTCATTATCTTATGGGCTGTCTGTTGGCGATTGCTGTTACAGGAACCAATTCTATTCCCTTGTTGCTTAAAGTCTCAGACCAAATAGCAATCTGGTCAATTGTTAAGGGCGTTGCACGCGCTAAACCAAGTGCGACGCCAAAAGTATTTGCGGTAATTTCCAGTTCCCTTAACTGACTTTGTATTTCTTCTGCTGTTATTACATTATCAATATATCTGTCATTTATTGCTCGTGGCATATTCAGAGCACGTGCGATACGTGCAGCCATACTATAGCGCGATGATCTTGCATCAACAAACATCAGACCACGACTTTGCAAATCAGTCATTATGGGGTTAAGCGCCTCTTCAGAAGTTGTGAATTTTGATCCCATGTGATTAATGACACCCACATAACCAGTTACCTGTGAAAGAACCCAATCGAGCCTAAGCAAATTGTCTCTGGGGCTTAAATCCGTGATAAGTGTATGTGGTCCCGGATCATTTGCCGGATAATTGACAGGCTCAGTTGGGATCATTAAAAACCCTTCATGTCCTTTTGCCCTGCCCCTGTCCATCCAGTCTTGTAAATTTCTGCCATAAGGTGAATATGCCAGATCAATCTGCCCGGGTAAATTATCAATTGCCGCGTTGCTGCTTCTTGAGTTTAATCCAATATCGGTAACCATAAGGGCTATTTTTGGAACATCATTGTCGGCTCCTGTATAGGGGCGGGCATATTCTTGCCATGCTATAAGCCCATCAGGTCCCAGAGCCGGTTTAAAACCATTCTCACCCCTTACCAGAAGATTTTGATTTGGAGCAGGTTTTAAAGGTGTTTGTGTACTGTTTAAGGAATTAACCTGCTGATTAGTTGATTGTTCCGGTATAGTAGATGTGGTTTCAGGACTATCTGAAGAATTATTATCGTTAATATTTGTAGGTTGCCGTTCATCATTAACGGCTTGTTCCTGTTCGTCACGAATTTCCAGTGTCGCACTTGTAGCAGGCATATCGCCAGTTAAATTATCCTGATTAACAGCGGATCCTACATCCGCTGTTATTACAGGCTCTTCTGAAAATGCGATCCATGCAATTGTTATAACCAAAAGCAATATCACGATGGCCCAAGCCGCCATTAATGGGCTTATGGAACGTTGTCTTGTCGCAGTTTTTAGTTCCGGTTCATCAGCCATCAGTTATTTCGGGCGATTGACATACCACGAATAAGGTTAAGTGCAAAATTAAGCTGATAATCATCCTGCGCAGTTGTCATCCTGTGTTCTTGCTTATCTTCTTCGTCCGATTCTTCTTCCTCATCGATTGCACTTGATTCCTCAATAGCTTTATTAAGGGCTTCCTGCTCAGCGGCTTCTTCTTCTGCAGCATTTGGATTAGCAAGGCTACCACGCAAACTTGCCTCCGTCCGCTGGCTTTGCACTGCTTCAATTTCATTAAGCCGAAGCTGTTCAACAACAACATCAGGAATAATTCCTTCACCTTGAATTGAGTTTCCTGAAGGTGTGAAATAATAAGCAGTTGTCAGGCTCATGGCTCCATCGGTTGAGAGCGGTATTACAGTCTGTACGGACCCTTTACCAAAAGACTGCGTACCCACAACAACGGCGCGTTCATGATCCTGTAGTGCTCCGGCAACGATTTCTGATGCCGATGCAGATCCGCCGTTGATAAGGACAACCAGAGATTTGCTTTCTATGCTGTCACCACTGCGGGCATTATAACGCTGAATGTTACGGTCATTTCTGGTTCTGGTCGAAACAATCTCGCCACGATCAAGAAAAGTATCAGATACATCGACAGCCTGATTTAGAAGACCACCGGGATTATTACGAAGATCAAGAACAATGCCCTGAAGATTATCCCCTAATTCTTCTTTTATCTCATCTAGTGCGTCACGCAGGCCACTTGTCGTTTTATCTGTAAAAGACGAAATTCTAATATACCCTATTTCATCTTCTATATGATGACGGACAGATTTTACCTCGATGATAGCACGTGTTAGCGTCATTTCGATTGCGTCCGGCGCGCCTTTACGAATAATTGTTATGTCAATATCCGTTCCAACTTTGCCACGCATTTTTTCGACTGCCTCATTCAGGGTCAGGCCGCTTATCTGCTCACCATCAATGCGGGTGATATAGTCTCCAGCCTGAACTCCGGCGCGCGAAGCAGGTGTATCATCCATAGGGGATACTACCAGAATTACGCCCTTATCCATTGTGACTTCAATTCCAAGTCCGCCAAATTCACCACTGGTCTGGACCTGCATACTTTCATATCTTTTTGAATTTAAATAAGTTGAATGAGGATCAAGAGAGGTAAGCATCCCATTTATTGCTGCTTCGATGAGTTCTTCATCATCCACATCTTTCACATAATTGGAACGAATACGTTCAAAAACATCCGCAAACAGATTAAGCTGATTATAAGTTTCGGTTTTGGCAGCATAGCTTGGAACCGAAAATGTGACAAACATAAGTGAAATCACGAATGCAGTCGATTTATAAAGATGCTTCATTACTAATTACCTTTCTATTACTGGCCTGTTCGATCCATCGCTACTATCCAGGGTAGCGGGTTAATTGGCTTTCCTTCTTGCCTTAATTCTACATATAATTTCTGGCGAGAATTAGACCCGTTTGCTGTATTCCCTGACATTTGTCCGACAGGTTCACCCTTTAAAACCCATTGTCCTACAATTCCGTTAATATTTTCCATACCAGCAAGGAGCGTATGATAACCATCTCCGTGGCCAATGATCAAGAGCTGACCGTAAGATCTGAACGGTCCAGCAAATACGATACGGCCATCATGAGGTGCGATTACTGTGGCATCAGGTCTGGTATCTACTGTAATGCCACGTGAACGCTGACCTGTTGACAGCATTTGATTAAAGGTCTGGTTAATACTGCCACGCGCAGGCAAAGGTAAATTTCCCTTGGCGCTGGCAAAACTTATAGCTCCATCTGGCATAGGTGTGGATGCTGTTACGGCATTCGCTGAACTTTGCGGGCGATCACGAAGAGTTTCGACGGCCCTTCTTGCTGCCTCATCCCTTAGGGCGATCTCACGCTCAATTTTTTCTATAAGATCTTGTAAATCCTTGGCATTTTCAGCAAAACTTCGAATTTTCGCTCTTTCCTGTTCTGTGGTATATTCCAGGTTCTTTTGCTGTTCCACCCTTTGTTTCAGTAGAGTATCAATATCTTCATTCGCTATAACAAGGCGGGTTAGTTCTGCTTTAAGCTCCAAGTTATTCTGAACAATATCGTCACGCACATCATTTAGTTCTGAAAGATCTTCCTGCAAGATGGTAGCCCGGTTTTGCAAGTCAGGTAGAATCACCTTAAGCAAAGATGCGGTTCTGAGGGTATCGACTGCTTCACCGGGTTTGAATGTGACGGCACTGGTTTTTTGGATGCTTAGGCGTTGCATCGCGCCCAAGGTTGAAGCCATTTCAAATTTTTTGTTTGCGAGTCTTTCTTCCAGCTCGATCTCATTTTCCCGCAATTCTTTCAAGGTTGCTTCTCTTTCGAGGATTTCATCTTCAATAGATTGAATTTCAGCAGCGGAATTTATAAGTTTTTGCTGAATTTTAGCGATCTCTTTACGAACAGCTGCTGCTTGTTCTTCAAGTTGTTTCGCTTTTTCAGATGATTGCTCTATCTGCTGTCTTAGACGATCTAAACGTTCACTATTTTGAGCATTATCTTCTCTGATTTGTGCATTTGAAGTCTGGATTTCAGAAAACCACAATACCCCCCCTATGGCGACGAATAAGATTAAACGCGCCATATGGTGAATTTGGGGAGAATATGTGTTCAGATTTCTAATTTTTAACCTCTTAAAATAACATATTATACGTTGATCAGATTATTTCCTGTCATCATGTCCGGCTTTGGCAAGTTCATAAGTGCCAGAACGGTCGGGGCAACATCACAAAGAGCTCCGGGCCTTAGCACAATCTTGCCTTGCGTTATGCGTTTACCACCAACAAGTATAAAAGGTACCAGATTTGTTGTATGTGCTGTGTGTGGGCCACCGGTTTCAGGATCTTTCATAAGTTCGATATTACCATGATCAGCAGTTACCAGCATTGACCCACCCACTTTATCAAGCGCTTCCTGTAAACGTCCAAGACATGTATCAATGGTTTCAACTGCTTTAATCGCAGCTTCAAGAACACCGGTATGACCAACCATGTCCGGGTTAGCATAATTAACAACAATCAGGTCAAAATCTTCTGAATTAATAGCTTCGACCAGTTTATCGGTAACTTCCAGAGCTGACATTTCAGGTTTTAAATTGTATGTTGGGACATCAGGCGAAGGTATGAGTATACGCTCTTCACCAGCATACATTTCTTCTGCACCACCGTTAAAGAAAAAAGTTACATGGGCGAACTTTTCTGTTTCAGCAATACGTAACTGTTTAAGGCCGCGACTTGAAACAATTTCCCCCAGTGTATCCTGAAGCGGGGAGGAAGGAAAAAGACAAGGCATAAATTTTTCAAGGGCATCTGAATATTTGGTCATGCCAATTGCGCCACCAAGTATTATGTTCGCCTGTTTTTTAAAACCGTCAAAATCGGGATCGACGAAGGTTGCCAATATTTCGCGCGCGCGATCGGCGCGGAAGTTGGCCATAATGATTACATCACCTTCCTTTAACCCGTTATAATCACCAATGACTGTTGGTTCGATAAATTCGTCAGTCAAAGTCGCTTCATATGCATCTTTAATTGCACCAAGAGCACTGTCAGCGCGGTTTCCCGTTGCAATCGCTATGGCATTATGGGCTTTTTCAACACGGTCCCATCGATTATCGCGGTCCATGGCATAATAACGACCACTAACTGTGGCGATGGTTACATCTTTTAAATTGGCAATATCATGTTCAAATTTTTCAACATATTTATTAGCGCTTTTGGGCGGGACATCGCGACCATCGGTAAAAGCATGAATTGCTACAGGGATTCCATGTTTTTCAAATTCCCGCGCAAGTGCAACAATATGATCCTGATGACTATGAACACCGCCTGGGGAAAGAAGCCCCATAATATGAGCTTTTTTACCGGTTTGCTTTAAGCTGTTCAAAGCTGATTTAAGACAATCTATATCTTTAATCTGATCATTTGCTATGGCCTGATCAATTTTCGGCAAATCCTGTAAGACAACCCGGCCACCACCAATATTCATATGTCCAACTTCTGAATTCCCCATTTGGCCGTCTGGAAGTCCAACGGACAATCCGGATGTTTGTAATGTGGATCTTGGGCAATTGGCTATCATTTTGTCATAAACTGGCGTATTTGCCAGTTTGATTGCATTATTGTCACTTTCATCACGTGATCCCC
>JAUILB010000143.1 GCA_030432815.1 Alphaproteobacteria bacterium
ACGTTTTCTTTTCCGCTTGTTCACGTTGTTCTTTGGTCCAGTAAAGTACCGGTCGTCCTTTCCCGTCACCAAACGCACCCGCAAGAAGTACAATCAAATCAAGTGCTGTTCCAACGAAAAACAAACCACCGGTTAACAGGTAAAGAAGCCCGGTCCACGGCCGCCCCACATAAAAACGATGCAACCCACCAATAACCGGCGCAAATCCCAGCAAACAAAGCAAAACGCTGATTGACCGGGATTTTTTCGATGGTTCCGGTTCTGCATCAAAGGTAACCCCAACCCTGGCGGCCATTCCCTTGGCCAGTTTCACGGTTTCCGGATCAAGCTTATCATGTGCTTCCTTTGCCGCACTCGTCGCTTTGGCTGTTACTTTTTTAAGCCCGTCCGTAAAACTACCACGCCCATTATCATTGTCCGCGTTATAACTACTATCGCGTGATTGAACAGGAAATGTTGTGATTGACGCACTGGTTTCAATACTTTCTGCAATGACTTTTATATCTTTATCTTGGTCGGGAATAATTTCCGGTTTTTCCGGAAGGGTGATTGGAACAAATATGTGATGAATTGCTTTTGTCACTTTGACTGCCAGTTCTTCCTGCCCATCAAGGCCGCTCCCTATGCCAATGTCAAAACGATCTGACCAGATAGTCGCTCCCTTCTGATCATGAAGCTGGCAATTAAAACGAACCTTTTCATTTCCTTCACGCAGACTTCCTTCGAGTACATATCCTACACCCAATGACCGGGCAACCCGACGAATATCGGATTTTGTGTCTTTATATTCTTCGACGGTCGTACGTGGAGCTGCGGCTATTGAGCGATCTTTCTGAATAAGTGAAATCAGATCATCCAATAACCCATCGGCAAAAGTTGCATCACTTAACCCCCGATCAGCAAACGGCAGGCAAGCAATTGCCGGAAGCCCGCCATAATCCGGGGCGTCTGCCTTATAATTAATAGGCACGTCAGCATGTGATGCATTAAAGACCTGTTTTCCAAAAATTTTGCGTAAAATCAACGCGCCATTGGTAATAAAAAGAGTAAGTAACGCGAGTATGGAACCTATCGCGCCGAGCATATTATCGTTAGCTTTCGCCCATTCAAATGCCTGTAGCAGATAGTCCATCATTTAAACATCGTCCAAGTATCATGTCCATGTAACTTAATTTACATGCAGGAAAACCGGTATTTTTGCGAACACCTTAAACCAATTTGTTCGCCGAAGATAAAATGGCTTTATAATAGAACAAGTTCGGCTGGTGTTAATTTAAGCGCTTCGGCAACGTTATTGAACATATCAATTTCAAATGAATGCGCATGATCATCTGCCAAAACAATTTTTTTCAGTGCGCGTACAATTGCAATTCTGTCATCGTTACTTAATTCTTTACGAACAGATTTCAGATATTTATGGATTTCTTTCCGTTCAATAAATTCGGAATTTGCAGCCATATGAACCTGCGCAGAAGTAATTTCAATACCAAGCTCTTCTTTGACGATACGTTGTACGGCTTCGACTTCAACCTGTTTAATATTCGTGTCAGCCCGGGTCATGACAGAAATCGTTTTAAGTAAGGCTTCCTGCGGAACGGTAAGTGACATTTTGATCTCCATATGATTATTATATTTTTGAATATTATATTAGGCTATATCAAACAAAACTTACTTTAAAAAGTCAACTTTATATTCATATGCTTGACTAAATCTGTGGCTGTATAATCAGGGAATATTATCGAATGCCGCTGATAATCCGGGAAGGATCGCCTTTACATTTTCATTTCCCGCTGCACCAATCCTAAGGGCCGATAAAAACGCCGTAAGATTATGACGCTTGGCAAGCCCCGCATTCGATGAAAAGGCCTGTTCCCAGTTTTCCATTTCCGGCTGCGGGTCGGATATCTCTAAAAACCATTCTGTCCATTCTTCTTCGTTTAAGGTACCCTGCATCGCCATAAATAATACTGGTCTTGCAAGTCTCGCGGGTTCACCATAAATGTAAAAATGCCCCATCGGGCTTACCTGTGATGCAATTGCGCTTAACATCAAACGATGCTCATCGGCACCAATATTTTCATTAAGGCTTAATTGCATCAATAAGTCGGCCGTATGCGCTACAGCATGACGCCAGCCTTCCTTTTCATCAAATCCACGGTAGTCAGAAATAGTCTTTAAATAATTGCTGCCTATGCGTATGACCCTTGACCGATCTTCTTCGCTAAAATGCGGATTAGTACGGTCGGTACGTGCCACTTCCGCGATACAAAGTGCGGCAAAAGGTTTTCTGACACCATATTCGTCTGTTTCATCGTTCAAATAAGTTTCGCATTTATCCAGTAACCGTCTTATTCCGGCATTATCCACCCGTCCGCGTCGCAGCATTGTGGCGATGCCTTCATATGCGATACCGTCACGCAGGGCGGGATCAGGATCACCAAGACAATCGGCAAGCATCAACACGAGCGTATTTTCACGAATGCTTTCCTGCGGGATAAAATTATTTTGTTTCAAACGTTCAAAAAAGTCCCGATCATAGCGGGCAGTCGTACATGTCCCCTGTGCCAGTACCAGATCAAACTGTGCAGTAATAAGAAGGAATAACATTACGATAATTTTAAATTTCATCGAGAAAGTTTACAGTCGTGACAAATAGTTAGTCAAACTAATTTGATAGCTATCTACTCATAATATTTAACAATCAAATCCTTTTATAAGATAAATTAACATGCTAAATTCCGCGCAAGCAGTGGAGATAGAGATGCCGAGAACAGTGCTTATAACAGGTGGCAACCGTGGTTTAGGCCTAGAAGTCGTTAAGAAGATGGCTTTGCTGGGCCACAATGTTTTATTAGGATGTCGTGATCTTAAACGAGGCCAGGATCTGGCAACCAGAACATATGGTAAGATCAAGGCTGTGGAAATGGACCTGTCCAATTCAAAAATTCTTAGGGCAAAAACTGCCGCTATTCTTGATGCTCATGGCCCCATTGATATTTTAATTAACAACGCCGCTATTTTGAAAGATGGTGATGTCTTAGGCACAAAAAGCACTGATTTTTACGAAAGTGTACAGGTGAATCTAATCGCCTGCTTCGATCTTATCCAAATGGTACTACCTAAAATGATAGAAAGAGATTATGGTCGTATTGTTAACGTCACATCTGACTGGGGGTCATTTGCCGATGGGTTAAACGGCCCGGTATCCTATTCTGTAACAAAAGCAGCACTTAACGCCATGACGTTAAATATGTCACATACTTTACCCAAGAACATCAAAATAAATTCTGTCCATCCCGGGTGGCTTCGTACTGATATGGGCGGCGAAGCGGCACCATTATCCGCCGAAGAAGGCGCAGAAACCGTTGTCTGGCTTGCCAATGCCCCTGCCATTGCATCTTCAGGTGGTTTCTATCACCGAAAAATGATTAAAGAGTGGTGAATAGCCCATGACTGATCTGATCATCCGTCGTGCCACAGCCGACGATAATACACCAGAACGCGTAACCCATCTTGTCCAGCTCATCAATGAAATATACGCTACCGAAGAAGCAGGTATGTGGAAAGAAACGACAGCTGGGCGTGTCGTTGCGGACGAAATAAGTGCTTATCTTGAAAATCAGCAGCTATTTTTCGCATTTGTCGGAAACGAACTGGTTGGCAGCGTTAAAATTGATGTGATCGATGCAGAAACGATGGAATTTGGCATGCTGGTCGCCAACCCAGCATTTCGCGGTATGGGCATCGGAAGGGAACTCGTTAAAGCAGTGGAAAATCATGCCCGCACGGCAGGTTTTAAAAAAATGATGCTTGAGCTTCTAACCCCGAAAGACTGGGTTAATCCTTCAAAAGAATTTCTCAAAAAATGGTATACCCGTATAGGATACGTCCCGGGAAAAACAATCCCTTTTGAACAGGAATTTCCAAGGCGCAAACATGAATTCGCCTGCCCTTGTGTTTTTACGGTCTGGTTAAAAGATTTAACTTAATTTTCAAATAACCCGAACGTATCAAGCAGATTTTCGGTAATAGCGGCCCGTTTAAAAACATACCCATCATCATTGGCAAGGCGGTAATGGCTCCAGGCGGAAATGGCACCAACCGTTTTATTATCCAAAAAGCCGGTAAGATCCCCTTCAAGAAATTTATAATCACGGAGCCGCGTCTGCATTGCGATAATCTGTTCTCTGGAAAGTTCCCGTTCTGCTATCAGATACTGTGCACTATTACCCCAGGGGATAACGAGCACACGATCATCAACCTGATAAACATGCATGAAGCTTTCATCTTCACAAACGAAATGGAATGTTTTCCCGATACGTTGATCTCCTTTACTACCGGCGCTATCGGCCGGCGCAACATGTATATCGGATAAAATCGGATCTTCCGTATTTACAACCGGCACAAATGAATGAAAAACGGCCCATGCATCGCAGGACATTCCTTCTATTTCAATGCCGTCCTCCGTAAATTTAATTATTTTGCCAATTTCTTCACCGCCGATTTCCTCCGGCAGCCTGACTGCTGCAACATCGCTGGCGTTTCGAATGGTTACCACCTTGAAATCACCCACAATTGGTGATTTTTCAAGCCTTTCTTCTTCCTGCGCAAATGCAGCAAAAGGAATAAATAAAAATAACATAAATAATTTATTCATAATCCGACTTCCTTGTGACCCGTCTCAACCATTACATAACGCTGAAATAAGCCAACAAAAGGGCGGATTAGATAAAGGGATCATAAGACCAATGCAACAGTGCCTGCCTTTGCCGTGGCCGACACCAGATATCACCCGGCTCACAATTCGCACGAATTTGTCCTGCATGACGACGAAAAGCGCGCCAACGTTTAATCTGTACCGCGTCCATATCATCATGACGGCGCCCCATATAATACCTGCAGTACCATTCAAACCAGCCGCGTGGGTCAAGATCAAATATCCATCCCTTTCGTCGCCATTCAGAAAGTGGCTGACTACAGGAAACACCAAAGCAGTTTATTGACGGGTCTTTTTTTTCTGCGAGTTTCGCTTTTTTAAACCATTCGGCGGGATATTCTGCTTGCGCACTGTTTAAATATCGCCCTTCAAATATACCAAGAGCAAGCATTTCAGCCGGTGAATAAAAAGGATCAAACCCCGGTGCAAACTGCTTTCCCATTGGCGCAGCAAGCCGGTATTCGTAATTTTGCTGCATAAGGTTATTTACTTTTATGATATCACCTTTTTTGGGCATTTTTCTGTAAGATCACCTTGAATATTATAAACCTACCAAATAGTAAGCGCCCCTTTAGCAACTGGTAAAGAACAAATGTCAAAAATCAGCTTGCCAATATGAATTAATTTTGGCACATGATGTGCAGTAGCCTGCGGATATGGGGCTTTTCGCAGCGCTTGTCAGAAATGTGGTAAAATAATGATATATCATTTTGGCGAATTCGAACTCGATATCGACAAATATGAACTGCGCCGTAGCGGTGAAACTGTTCATATCGAACCGCTTATCTTTGATCTTTTGACCTTTCTTGCAAAAAATCCCGGACGTATTATCACCCGTGATGAACTGATTGATGAAATCTGGCAAGGTCGCATTATATCCGAAGCAACCATATCCACATCCATAAAACAGGCGCGCAAAGCTATCGGTGATAGCGGCGAAAAACAAAATTACATAAAAACCCACCGGGGCCGCGGTATTGAGTTTACCGGAAAAACAATTCTTGCATCTGAAACGCCATACAGCAAACTTGAAGCAAGGGAAAAAGGTGAGAAAAAACGCTTTCCCATGCCGCTTCTGCTTTTTGTTGCATGGGTTCTTGTCGCCATTATTATTTATCTTAATTTTTCAGGTAGCGATAATAATAGCCAATTAGCAAACGATATTGATTATGCTACCCCGGAAAGTCCTTATAAAGTTGCTGTTTTACCCTTTTCGGATATGAGCCAGTTGGGGGATCAGGAATATTTTGCTGATGGTATGGCCGAAGCCATATTGAACCTGCTGGCGTCCACTCCCGGGCTGGATATGACATCCCGAACTACGGCCTTTTCATTAAAAGGCCTTAATCTGTCCGTGCCGGAAATATCAGAAAGACTTAATGTCAACTATATTGTCGAAGGGTCGGTCAGAACCACCGGGGATCGCATCCGTGTTACCGCGCAGCTGATTGACGTGATGAGGGATGCGCAGCTTTGGTCGGAAACCTACGACCGTGAACTTACAAGCATTTTTGATGTTCAGGATGATATTAGCCTTGCAATCACGAATGCTCTAAAATTGGAACTTAGTGCCGGCGCCAGAAACCGAGACGCGCCCACAACAAATATTACCGCTTATGACCTTTATCTGCGTGGACATCAGCTTTTCTTCAATCGCGGTACGTTTGGCGCAGGAGAACGGGTTGGGTATCTTGAAGAATCTATTTCTTTACTTGAACAGGCAACAACCCTTGATCCTGACTTCGCCGAAGCATGGGCGGACCTTGCCGGAGTCAGTATGGTTATCCCGACGTTTGATGGCATTAATTACAGTTTTGATGAAATGGCGACCCGCTCCACTATATTTATTGATCGTGCGCTGAGCCTTAATCCTGAACTGTCCCAGGCCTGGGCATCAAAAGGGTTTATTCATCTGGTACGACTTGAATTTGCAGATGCAGAAGAAAGCCTGAAACGAGCCGTAGAGCTAAGAAACAATAACGAAACTGCATGGCTCTGGCTTGGTTTGACCTATACAACGGTGGGGCATGCCTCTGGTGCGATGGAAGTGATTGAGCGCGCGATTGAACTGGCTCCTACAGTGGCCGTTAATTATAATGTCATGGGGGCTGCTGTACATTCTGCCGGGGATGCGAAACTTGCAATGGAATTTCAGGATAAAGCCGTAAACCAACGAGGCTTCGAACTGGGAAGAATAGATACATTACTGATTGCACTTGATCCCACATATCAGGACCCACGAGGCCGCCGCACCGCTGCCGTTGAAGACGCAATACGGTATATAAATTTCCTTGAAAAGGATACCTATGAAGAGCGCAATAAAAAACTGGAACTTTATGTTGATGCCTATCTAAATCCGGCTTATCACGAAGAAGCTCAAGCCCAGCTTGATGGTGATATTGAAACACGTGAAAGGTTATCCTACATTGGTGCCTATCTGCTTGGAGACGGCAATAGCATGGCAAAGCATTTCAGGCTTGGAACCGAGAATGACGGATTAAACCTTC
>JAUILB010000144.1 GCA_030432815.1 Alphaproteobacteria bacterium
ATCAGATCAGTATTTTCAATTTGCCTGACATCGGATGTAAAACCAAAAATTTCACTATGAATACCTGTGCTGCGTGATGCAGCGGGTGAAAATAAGATACTGGATTCTTTTGCTAAAAAGTCATCCTGCCAAATCGCTTTGGCAAATTTTGCCAAATCCCGTGCTGTAGATACCAGACCGCCGCCCACACCTTCTGTGGAAAGGGTTGTACCGGTTGTAGCAAGCAGGCGTCCTTCTTCAAAATCGAATTTCGCATTTACGCCGACCCTGGATATAAATTCATCAGATCCAAAATGATAGCTCCCCGCCATTGATCCAATGGGCACAGCTTCATAGGTATCATAATACGTATTATTTAGGCCAAGGGGTACCAAGATGCGATTGCGCATCTCCTCTTCAATCAGTCCGCCTGTTACTTTTTCAATGATAAGGCCAAGAAGCGTATAGTTGCTTTTTGAAAACTGATAACTTGTACCGGGAGCATTGGTTGCGGCATGTTTGTCGCTAGTAATATATTTTAGGGGTTCGTCTTTTTCCCACCGATATGTCGGGTTTAACTGAATGCCGCGGCTGCGTCTTGCCCAATCGGGATCATTGTCCCATGAATATATGCCGCTCGTATGATTTAACAGTTGTGTGATCGTTGCCGTATCGGCATTTTCAATGTTGGAAAATTGATTGCCCAGTATTGAAACCGGTGTGTCTTCAAGGCTAAGAAACCCTTCCTGTTCCAATTGAATAATAATAGCACCAACAAAATGATTGGTTATGTCACCAATTCCAAATAAATGTGCCTGTGACATCTGTTTCTGGTCTTCGATCATTGAATAGCCCGTGGCACCAGACCAGATTAATCCTTCTGGTCCTATGATAGCTACAGATATGCCGGGTATATCGCTGGCAACAACCTGCTCTATTGCGGCGTTCATTTCCTCGTCTATTGCTGAATGGTCTTGCTCCTGGGCATTAAGTTGGGCGCCGTTAATAGCATATAAACCAAAGATCAATGTGTATATAATTTGCTTCATCTTATTTTATTTCCGTTGGCATCCCAAACCTCGACTGTTCCAAGCGAAAGATCGCGGATATTTTGCTCAATTTCGTTCAGATCTCCAACTATAACCCACGTCATGGCGCTTGGTCGTAAATTTTCCTTCGCTGTTTTTTGCAAAATATCCGGCGTGAGAGAAGCATATTTATCATATAAAGTTTCCGCATAATTATAAGGCCGCCCGTAATGTTCATTGCTCATGATATAACTTAGCAGGCTTCTGTTCGTAGCAAACTGACCAGGTAGCGGAAGTGTGTTTCCCTTTACCATAAGCGCCAGTTCTTCTTCTGATGGTGGTCTGCTATCCTGATAATCTTTAAGTTCTTTGACGATTTCCATTATTGACGCGGCTGTTTTGTCTGTTTGAACAGATGTACTAACCCTGAATGATCGTTGCCTAATGGCCTGACTGATAGAACTGCCGGCCCCATATGACCAACCCTTGTCTTCACGCAGGTTCATGTTAATACGTGATGTAAATTCACCACCAAGGATGTCATTCATTGCATTGATATAAAAGGCGTTTTCATCGGATGAAGGTGAAACAAGATGTGCACCAATAATAATAGATTGCACGGCTTCGGGTCGATCTACCAAAATAATACGTGTTTCCTGTGCAAATTCTGCGTCTGTAAGATTTTTATTACCTTTGGGCCGATCAGGGTTTTTCCAATCACCGAAATATTCATTCAGCTCCCGGGTAATTTCATCCAATGTTGTGTCACCCACAACATAAATTTTTGCGTTATCCGGCCTGATCCACATTTCGTGAAAATCAATCAAATCCTGTCTGTTAATGCTTCTGACCATACGCTCGCGTTCCATTATCGTGCGTCCGCTATAAACATGATCATCACCGTAAAGTACGGTTGACAATAAATTCCCGGCGATGCTGTTTGGGCTCATTTTTGCTTCTTCTAGTTGCGCAAGCGTTAGGGAACGGTCTCTTTCAATATCCTCTGGACGAAAAGCAGGGTTGCGCACGACATCCGCCCAAAGTTTTATGGATTCTGGAAGATTCTTTTTAAGTGCTGATAGACTGATGTTAGAACTATCCAACCCGTTACCGAAACCGATACTTGCACCCAGAGTATTTTTTAGGTCATCAAATTCAAGCGATGGAAGGCTTTTTGTGCCCTCATTCATGTTTCCAAATGTAAAGGAGGCTGTCCCATATTTTACAGCGTGATCTGTTACACGCCCTGCATCGAAACGTATTGCAAGATTTACTGTTGGAACATTATGGCGTTCAGCCAGTGTTACTTCAATCCCGTTATTTAACGTAGCATGCTGAAGCGGGGGCAGTTTAATATTAGCCCCCGCTATAAAGTCAGGCATCTTGCTTCTATCTACATCGGTTTCGACTACGTCAAAGCGACCAAAGGGTACCAAATCTAACTTAAAGAACCCATTTGATAGCCATTTATTTGCTGTATTTTTGATGTCCGTTTTTGTTGAGGCCTGCTGCCAAGCCTGTTTAGTGTGTACAAAACCCGGATCATTTGCATAAATTGCACCGCTTGCAAGTGCTGAGCCCTTACTCGAAATACTTTCCATCGCTCTGATCATACTGTTCTCGATAGTGGTTTTAACCCTGTTAAGCTCTCTGGTTGTGGGGCCGTCTTCAAGGAATTCCTCAAGCATTTCTTCTATGACTTCCGTAAGGTCTTCAGAACTTTCACCAAATTTAAGTTCTGCAGTTATCATAAACATTCCTGAAAGCTCGCCAGGGATGACGGTTGCCGAAGCACTATTTAGCCGTTCTTCTTCATGTACCAGTTTCGAATAAAGTCTTGAATTTCTTCCGCCCCCAAAGATGCGGGCAGCAATCTCAAGTTCTGCATATTCTTTTGTCGTGCGGCCAGGTATCGCCCAGGTCCAGGTCATATAAGTTTGTGGTACATGATCTTCCATCACTTCATATCGATTATCCTGATGGATTGGGATCCATGATTTTTTTTGACTCATCGGCGGGCCTGCCGGAATATCGCCAAAGTATTTTTCCATAAGCGGTTTTGACGTTTTGACGTCAATATCGCCGCTGAGGACTATCACTGCGTTATTAGGGCCGTAATATGCGCTGAACCATCCCTTAACATCTTCAAGTGAGGCGTTATCCAGATCTTCCATAGATCCAATAGTTGAATGGTGATAAGGGTGTCCGGTAGGATAGACAGATTCGTAAATACTATAATAAAGCTTTCCGCCCGGGCGGTTGTCGCCTTCACGTTTTTCATTTTTTACCACATCACGCTGTTCATCAAGTTTTTCCTGCGCTATTGCACCAAGCAGGTGACCCATCCGGTCGGATTCCATCCAAAGAATGCGGTCAAGACCGCCGACGGGAACGGTTTGATAATAATTCGTTCGATCACGGGATGTTGTGCCGTTGATACCACTGGCGCCGATTTCCTGCAGCGGTTTAAAATAATCATCATCATAATTTTCACTACCATTGAACATCAGATGTTCGAATAGGTGTGCAAATCCGCTTTTGCCTAAGGGTTCATCTTTTGATCCTACATGATACCAGACATTAACATTAACAATTGGGGCGTTTTCATCCTCATGAACCACAACTCTAAGACCGTTCTTCAACGTATATTGCTCAAATTCTATCCTTGGCGTATTCTGAGCGAATGCAGAAGTAGAAATATAAGATAATACTAAAATTAACGATAAAATGATTAGCCGCATTTAAAACTCCAATTGATGATGCCTAAACTATCATAATCATATAACCTAAGTTAGACGAATAAAAAATAAGTGATCCTGTCTTTAAGATGATAAAAATTTCTTCAACTATTTCCATCAAAGAAGAGGATATCCAAATTCGTTTCATTCGTGCTTCGGGGCCGGGTGGGCAGCATGTCAACAAGGTTGAGAGTGCAGTACAAATTCAATATGATACCAGTCTTTGTAAAACTATGGGGCCGAGATACATGGCCCGTCTCAGAAAACTGGCTGGTAAACGTATAACCGACAAAGGTGTCATTACAATTTCATCTGACCTTACCCGGTCTCAATCGAGAAACAGGAATGATGCTGTCCGAAGATTGATCGAATTACTGAAGCAGGCTAGCATTGTTCCGAAGATAAGAAAAAAAACAAAACCGTCAAAAGCTGTTGTGGCACGCAGACTTGAAGATAAAAAGAAAAAAGCAGTAACTAAAAAACTGAGAGGTAAGAAAATAGAATAGTAAACAACCGACCAGAATTATTGGCCGTGCAGTTACTATTAACTGGATAATATTATTCGGAAGGTGTTTCTCTGCTTGGCAGATCGTTTCCATTCCATTTTGGCATAGTCGCGTGATTGTCTGCTGTAATGCCAGCACGCATTAATACCATCGGAATAGTTGAAAATAATATTTTCAAATCAAGCATCAAATTGCAATGATCCACATACCATACATCAAGAATGAATTTTTGGTTCCAATTTATGGAATTGCGTCCAGTAATTTGCGCCCAACCACTGATTCCTGGTCGAACTTCGTGCCTGCGCATCTGTTCCGATGTATAGCGGGAAGCATATTCAGCAATAAAAGGACGGGGCCCAATCAGGCTCATATCCCCAATAACGACATTCCAAAGTTGTGGAAGTTCGTCAATGCTCCAGTCACGCAGGAATTTGCCAAAGCGTGTTAATCTATACTCATCATCTTTGAGTTCGCCATTTTCATCAGTACAATTTGTCATGCTGCGAAACTTCCAGATTTTAAAAGTTTCACCGTTATATCCAAGCCTGTCCTGACGAAAAAATATTGGGCTCCCCATTTTTAAGCGAATAAGCACCATAAACACTAATAACAACGGAGAAATCAATAAAAGGATTGTCAGAGCCGTAAAAAAGTCAAAAATCCGCTTCCAGAAATTTTTATAGTTTATTTTTAGCATTTATCCCTCAAAGTATATCTTTGAATATAATTCTTATTTACGCATATACTTTTTTAATTTTGGCTAATTTACAGATCATAAATTAATGTAACATTAATAAGGGGGTTATTTTTCCGAATATTACTCAATTATTTCAAATATATAGAATATTTTGTTGTAATTTCTTTTAATATTCAGCCATAAATCCTTTTTAGATAGTATTATTTATCAATTCTATAAATTTAGATTTTCCGTATAATGCGATGAATGATCCCATTCTCGGCCCTTCCTTTTGACCGAGTAAAATTTCATAAAGTGCACTAAACCAATCGCGCAGATTTTCATAATTATGTTCTTTACCAACAGAAAACACGGCAGTTTGCAGATCACTTGCGGAGGCATCGTCGGGCAGTGCTTCAATTTGTGCTTTCAACGACTTTAAAGCTTCAATTTCTTTTTCTGTTGGGGCGCGATAGTTTTTATTGGGTTTTACGAAATTGTCATAATAAACCATGGCATAACCAACCAGTTGATCAAGCAGTGGATGTTTTTCTGCTGTTGCACCGGGTGAATAATTACTAATAAAACCCCATAATGTTTCTTTATTTTCTGCGTTGCTGGCACTCACCAAGTTCAGTAAAAGAGCGAAAGAAACGGGTACCGTTTCATCAGGTGTATCATCACCATGAATATGCCAGATAGGGCTCGCATATTTTTGTGCTCCTTCCAGTTCAGGATATTTTGCCAAATGCGAAAGATATTCATCTACTGTTTTGGGAATGACATCGAAGTAGAGTTTCTTTGCTTTCCGTGGTGACTGATACATGTAAAGGGACAAGCTTTCCTGTGTGCCGTAGGTAAGCCATTCTTCCATAGAAATGCCATTCCCTTTTGATTTGGAAATTTTTGATCCGTCCTCATCAAGAAACAGTTCGTAGCTTAATCCTTCCGGAGGCGTGCTTCTCAGGATGCGTGTGATAGCAGAAGAAAGCTTTACACTTTCACTTAAATCCTTACCGGCCATCTCATAATCTACGCCTAATCCAACCCAGCGCATCGCCCAGTCGGCCTTCCATTGCATTTTGCAGTGGCCATCTGTCACTGGAACTGTGACTTTATCCTTTGTTTCTTCGTCTATATAGCTAACCGTGCCCGCATCAAGATCACGGTCAATAATGGGCACTTGAAGCACAATGCCAGTGCGGGGACATATCGGAAGGAACGGGCTATAGGTCTTTTGCCTTTCTTCCCCCAGCGTTGGTAGTATAACATTCATAATTTGATCATATGCGGCCAACATCTTAAGCAGTGTTTCATTCATAGAGCCACTTTTGTATGCGTCGGTCGCGCTGATGAATTCATAATCAAAGCCAAATCCATCAAGAAAATTTACCAGCCGCGCATTATTATGGTGGGCAAAGCTTTCATGTGTGCCGAAAGGATCCGGCACTTCTGTAAGAGGTAGACCAAGATTTTGAGCGAGCATTTCCTGATTAGGCAAATTATCGGGAACTTTTCTAAAACCATCCATATCATCAGAAAAACAGATAATTTTTGTTTTTTTGCCCGTTAGCAACTCAAAAGCATTACGAACCATCGTTGTACGCGCCACTTCACCGAATGTGCCGATATGAGGTAGTCCTGAAGGTCCATATCCTGTTTCAAAGAGGACATAATCCTTATCGTTGCCGGATTTTTCAAGGCGCTTGATCAGCTTTTCAGCTTCCTGAAAGGGCCATGCTTTGCTTTCAAGTGCAAATTCAATAATTTCCGGTGTTGCGGACATTGTTCTGACTTTCGATAAATAGTCTGGTTTTCGAATAATCGCTTAAATGGGGGCTTCATAAGCCTAATTGAGGATAAGGTCAACAGCTCATTGGTCAGAATAATATATAATATCAAGGATTTTTACTTTAAGTCGTGAAAATGGCTGGCTATAGTCCCTGAATAGATAATTCCTGATAAAACATATGACTAACAACCTGCTACAGTTTCCTGATCCATCCGAGATACTTTCAATGCTCCCTGCGTTAGTTGTCGGGCCTTTGGGCGGGTGTATACTCACACCGGACGGTGAAGTGGAAGTTTATGAGTATCAAGAGCTTTTACAAATAACCAGGGAAAATGATTTTCTGGTTTGTAATTTACCCGTTATTACGAGACGCTTGGGCGCTCCATTACCTACTTGCTTTGATATATTGGAACTTTTTGCCTTTGTAAGACCTGCGGAATTCTGTCTTCCGGTACCATTAGGACTTGCCAACGCACTTGAACTGCC
>JAUILB010000145.1 GCA_030432815.1 Alphaproteobacteria bacterium
AAAAGACATTACCCGTAAAAAAACTTACTTTATTTGAACCAGTTGATGTTTCAGTGCTTCCCGTTTTTGATGAAGTGGTGGCGGCAAATGAGATTGCAAAATTCATATCTGCATACAAAAAAATAGCCGGCATTGATGATGCCAGTGCTTGCGCGCGGGTAATTGATTTTTGGGGCGGTCACGGATCCTTTGAACAAATCCCACCGCATATTCAAAAACAGATGATCCCCATGACCAAAAACAACGTGCGCCACTGGGAAAATTGTATAAATAATGGCAAAGAAAAAGAAGAATACAATAACCTTAACATCCCTGTTACTTTGGTTCACGGATCAAGGTCAAATCTGGTCGCTAAAGCAATATGTTCTTCCCTTCACAGAAATTTACCCAATAGCAATCTTCAGATCATTGATGGTGCAAGCCATTTTATGATCACCAGCCATCCAGAGGAATGTGCAAAAATTATTATGGATACAACATAATGTAAAAAATACTTTACATTATGTAAAATATATTATACTTCTTGTTTTTAATGAATGAGGAGCAGATTATGGACCTATCAAATAGAGAAAAAGAAATCTGGATTGAATTGATCGTGTCAGTTGCCGTCGCTGTTTATTACTTTAAAGCCGCCTATATTGCGGGTGGGTTTACCGACCTTGCCAATGTTGCACTGGGTAAAGTGGTGCTGAATGCAATTTTACTTACAATTGCATCAACCATAATCTTGAGTATTGTTTTTAAGAAGAAAGACAATGAAGTTAAAGATGAACGCGACATTGCCATCGAAGCCAAGGCCAATTCCTATGCTTATTACGGGCTTTGCATTTTTATCTCAATCATCATTGCACAAATCATGATTGATGCTGGCATTGGGTATTTTGAAAGCAAGAGACCTCCCGGCGAAGATATAGGCTATTTCGAGCATGACCATATCATGGTAAATCTTGCGCTGGTTATGCATTTGATGCTTATGGCAATGATAGCCGCAGGCGCCATAAAATCCATCACTCAAATATACTTGTACCGTCAGGGCAATTGGTAATGTCCGGAAAAATAATAACAAATAATATCAAAGCATTACGCTTTAATAATGGTGAAGTAACCCAAGCCAGACTTGCAGAAAAAATCGGGGTAACCCGGCAAACAATCCTGGCAATTGAGTCCGCAAAATATTCACCGTCGCTTGAGCTTGCTTTCAAGATTGCAGACTTTTTTTCGGTCCCAATTGAGGAGGTATTTCAATATGTGGACGCGGCCTAGACTACCTTGTTTACCAAAGTATCAACACCATCAATTCCGGCTTCCATAAGATCACCTTTTACGACTGGTCCTATTCCTGCCGGTGTACCCGTATAGATAAGATCTCCTGGCTCAAGCGTATAAAGTTCTGAAAGTTTTGCAACAATCTGATTGGGACTCGCAATCATCATTTTAATATCGCTGTCCTGCTTTACTTCCCCGTTTACACTCAACCAGATACGCCCTTCTTTGGGATGGCCGATGTCGGATGCTTTATGGATTGCCGTGATTGTCGCCGACTTATCAAACCCTTTGGATGTATCCCACGGCATACCAAGCACTTTCATCGCTGCCTGTAAATCGCGCCGTGTAAGATCGTTCCCTACAGCATAACCGTAGATATGGCCTTCGGCTTCTTCAGCGGTGATATTTACAGCTCGTTTTCCCATCGCGATCACAAGTTCAATTTCATAGTGAAAATCATTTGTTTTGGGCGGGTATGGCACATCCTCATGGTTTGCAACGATGGCATCAGCGGGCTTCATAAAAAATACCGGGTCAACTTCCTCCGGATCGCTTCCAAATTCAACCACATGGTCATAATAATTCATTCCAACACAGTAAATACGATTTACCGGATAAAGATCATCACATCCGGCAATTTCAACAGTTGGGGTTGGTTTAGGGGTAAATACAAGAGCCATTATTATTATCCTTTTCCATATAATTCTTCGGCGCGGGCTTCAAACGAAACCACCATACGGTGAACCGCTTCGGTAAACAAGCCACCTACCAGTTTCTGAAACAGTTTGTTTTTAAATTCAAAATCCACTTCAAAATGAAGTTTTGATCCATCATCAGGTATGTCTTCGAATTCCCATAAATTATGAAGATAGCTTAGTGGCCCTTTCACGTAATCGATTTCAATTTTTCCATCAGATAAAATTACGTGACTGGTAAATCTTTCCCGAAAAACCTTAAAACCAATAATCAGATCCGCATAAAAGTCATTCTGCCTTACATCATAAATTCTTGCACCGATACACCAAGGCAGGAAATTGGGGTATTCCTTTACATCAGCAACCAGGTCAAACATCTGCTGTGCGGTGTAGGGGAATGTACGGTCCTCAATAAACTTGGGCATCAGAAGTCATTAAGCGGATTATGTTTTTTCATTTCATCAATATCAATGGGCGCGTCCTCGTGGGTCTGTGCGCCCTTTTTCTTCAGAAGCTCAAGCCGCGCTGCACGCAGTAGTTCGAAATCTTCACCGGCATGGTGTGATGAACGGGTAAGCGGCGACGAAGCCACATGAAGAAAACCTTTTGCCTTGGCACGTTTTTTATATTTCAGAAACTGATCCGGTTTAATAAATTCTTCAATATCCACATGCTTTTTAGTTGGTTGAAGATATTGACCGATTGTCATGAAATCAATATCAGCACTGCGCATATCGTCCATTACCTGATTCACTTCCACTTCACTTTCACCAAGCCCAACCATAATGCCGGATTTAGTAAAAATTTCAGGGTCAATTTCCTTTACTTTTGAAAGCAGATTGAGCGAATGAAAATAACGCGCACCCGGACGGATATGGGTATAAAGGCGCGGAACCGTTTCCAGATTATGATTAAACACATCAGGTTTTGCCGCAACAACTTTTTCAAGAGCACCTGGTTTATTCCTGAAATCCGGTGTCAAAATTTCAATTGTTGTATCCGGCGATGCGCTTCTAACCGCTTCTATAACCTTGACGAACTGATCCGCACCACCATCCGCAAGATCATCGCGGTCTACAGAAGTAATCACAATATGCTTCATTTCGGTGGTAAGTACCATTTCGGCCACATTAGCCGGTTCATCAGGATCAACCGGGTTTCCCTTGCCTGTTTTGATATTACAAAAACGACAGGCCCGTGTGCAGGTATCACCAAGAATCATGACCGTCGCATGTTTTTTGGTCCAGCATTCACCAATATTCGGGCATGCTGCTTCTTCGCAGACTGTATTCAGTTTAAGCCCACGCATAAGGTTACGGGTTTCGTTATATCCCTTGGATACAGGTGCCTTGACCCGTATCCAGTCCGGCTTGCGTGTATGACCAGTGGCGGTCATATCAAGTTTTTTTACTTCGGTCATTTAGCTTCCAATCGGCTTTATCTACATATGTAGTGTTTTGCCGAACGCATCAAGTACCGCTTCATGCATCATTTCCGACATGGTCGGATGTGGGAATACCGTATGCATTAGTTCGGTTTCTGTTGTCTCGAGCGTACGGGCAACTGTGTACCCTTGTATCATTTCTGTGACTTCAGCACCAACCATATGTGCGCCTAGCAGCTCCCCGGTTTTTGCATCGAAGACTGTTTTCATCATACCTTCCGCCTCGCCCATGGCGATGGCTTTACCGTTACCAATGAACGGGAAACGACCAACACGAACCTTATGACCAGCAGCAATGGCTGCTTTTTCAGTCATACCGACGCTCGCGACCTGCGGGCGACAGTATGTGCAACCCGGAATATTGCCCTTGTCCATCGGGTGAAGGTCTTTGATTTCCTTGTTTCCTTTATCACGGGCAATTTTTTCAACCAGAATGACACCTTCATGGCTGGCTTTATGTGCAAGCCACGGTGGTCCGGTAAGATCTCCGATCGCATGAACACCTTTGACATCTGTATGCCCCCATTCATCGGTCACAACATGGCCACGATCCACTTTGATTTTATTTTCTTCAAGACCAATATTTTCAACATTACCGTCAATACCGATGGCAATAATCACGCGGTCAACTTCGATTTGCTCTGATTTACCACCCTTCCCTTCAACGGTGCAGACAACAGTTGATTTTTTCTTATCAAGCTTTGTGACGGAGGCTTCCGTTTTAATGGTGATCCCTTGTGATTTAAAGGATTTAGCGGCGAATGCTGAAATTTCCTCATCTTCCACTGGCATCACACGGTCCATCATTTCAACCACTGTAACTTCGGAACCCAGTTCATTATAAAAGGACGCAAATTCAATCCCGATAGCACCTGACCCGATCACCAGAAGACGTTTCGGCATTGTATTTGGAACCAACGCATGGCGATATGTCCAGACAAGCTCACCATCCGCCTTTAAATGCGGTAATTCCTTTGCCCGTGCGCCAGTTGCAAGGATTATATCCGTAGCATCCACAAGCGTTGTTTTACCATCTTTTTCGACTGAAAGTTGACCAGGTTTAACAAGTTTGCCATTTCCTTCAAACACTGTGATTTTATTTTTTTTCATCAAATGCTTGATGCCACCGCTAAGCTGTGCGGCAACACTGCGGCTGCGGGCGACAACTTTATCAAGGTCGAACCCAAGTTGATCGGCCACAAGGCCAAAATCAGCCGCATGTTTCATATTATGGAACACTTCAGCAGATCTAAGTAGCGCCTTGGTCGGGATACAACCCCAGTTAAGACAAATACCACCAAGTTCCGCGCGTTCAATAATAGCCGTTTTAAAACCAAGCTGCGCAGCACGGATCGCGGCAACATATCCACCCGGACCGGAGCCGAGCACGACCATATCAAATTTCTGATTGCTCATAATCTCTCTCCTTTAAAGCAGCATTGCTGATGGTTCCTGAAGGAACATTTTGACCGCGGCCAGGAATTCTGCACCAACGGCACCGTCAATTGCACGGTGATCACAGGAAAGCGTAATGGTCATTACGGTTGCAACACTTAACTCGCCATTTTTAACAACGGGTCGCTGCTCCCCTGCCCCAACGGCAAGGATCGCGGCTTGTGGTGGGTTGATTACAGCATCAAACTGCTTCACGCCCATCATTCCCATGTTCGATATGGAGAAGGTTCCACCCGCATATTCCTCTGGTGCCAGTTTGCCTTCATGGGCACGCTTTGCAAGATCCTTTGTTTCATCAGAAATCTGACGAAGGCCCTTTTGATTTGCGCCTTTCACAACAGGTGTGATCAGGCCACCATCAATCGCCACCGCGACAGAGATATCGGCACGTTTAAACTGACGCATTGTATCGCCCATGAATTGAACATTCGCTGCCGGTACTTTCATCAGTGCTGCTGCGCAGGCTTTAATCACGAAGTCATTGACGGATATTTTATAGTCATCCGACATGGCATTAAGCCCTTTACGTGCTGCAAGCAGATTATCCAGCTCAACATCCACACTAAGATAGAAATGCGGAACTGTTTGCTTGCTTTCGGTAAGGCGCTTGGCAATTGTTTTACGCATATTGCTGAGTTTGATTTCTTCGTAAGGGGCATCGCCCTCCATCGAAACCATTCCTGCCGCTGTTGGTGCAGCTGCGGGTGAATATGCTTCTACATCGCGCTTGATCACCCGTCCTCGCGGGCCCGTTCCCTGAATTTGCGAAATATCATAACCACTTTGTTCAGCGATTCTTTTTGCAAGCGGTGATGCAAATACGCGATCACCTGATTTTTCAGCGGATGCCTTCGCTGGTGCCGCGGCCGGAGCCGGTGCTGCTTTTGGCGCGGGTTCTGCTTCCGGAGCAGGTTCAGGTTTTGTTTCTGGCTTTGCCTCCGCTGGGGCTTTAGGTGCTGGTGCATCAGCGGCAATCTCATCCGCTGCGCTGGCGTCTTCGCCTTCTTCAATCAGAACAGCTATTAATTGACCAACCGGGATATCCTCAGCCCCTTCTTCGATCAATAATTTAGCAACCACACCATCATCGATGCTTTCAAATTCCATCGTTGCTTTATCGGTTTCAATTTCAGCAATGATTGTACCGCTTTCAACCTCATCACCCACTTTAACAAGCCACTTTGCCAGTGTTCCTGTTTCCATGGTTGGGGAAAGTGCAGGCATTGTTAGTGCAATAGCCATGATTACGCTCCTTCCGTATAACAAACCTGTTTGGCAGCAACGACAATCCGTTCATCGCTGACAACAGCAAGTTTTTCAAGGTTTGCCGCATATGGCATTGGCACATCTTCGTTGGTAACGCGCATAACCGGCGCATCCAGATAATCAAATGCCTTTTCCATTAGCTGCGCGGATATTTCTGAACTGACAGAACATGTCGCCCATCCTTCTTCCACACAAACAACGCGGTTTGTTTTCTGTACTGATTCAATAATTGTATCAATATCAAGTGGCCTGATGGTACGAAGGTCAATTACTTCTGCATCAATTCCCTCTGCTGCAAGTTTTTCTGCCGCATCAAGGGCAAACTTAACACCTATTGAGTAGCTGACAAGGGTAACATCCGCCCCTTCACGCACCACTTTGGCTTTGCCGATTGGCACGGTGTAATCTTCAATATCAGGCACATCGAAACTATATCCATAAGTGATTTCATTTTCGAGAAAGATCACAGGGTTCGGGTTCTTGATTGCCGCTTTTAAAAGTCCTTTGCAATCCGCAGCACTGTAGGGCGCAATCACGATCAATCCCGGAATATGCGCATACCATGATGCATAATTTTGCGAATGCTGCGCTGCCACGCGGGCAGCTGCACCATTGGGGCCGCGAAATACCATCGGGCATCTGATTTGGCCGCCTGACATATAATTTGTCTTGGCCGCAGAATTGATGATCTGGTCCATTGCCTGCATAGCAAAGTTAAATGTCATAAATTCAACAACAGGTTTAAGTCCTGCCATCGCGGCACCAACTCCAAGACCGGCAAAACCATGCTCGGTGATTGGTGTATCGATCACCCGACGGTCACCAAATTCATCAAGAAGCCCCTGTGTTACCTTATAGGCACCCTGATATTCGGCAACTTCCTCACCCATGACAAACACATTTTCATCAGCGCGCATTTCTTCTGCCATTGCATCACGAAGTGCTTCGCGAACGGTCATATTGGTAAATGTCGTACCCTCCGGCAAGTCATTTTCTTCGGGGGCGATGATAACCGGAGC
>JAUILB010000146.1 GCA_030432815.1 Alphaproteobacteria bacterium
CATTTGTGTAAACAATATCTGCGCTTTCCTGATTTGCCGACGGCGAATTCGAAGGCCCACATGCTGCGATCGGCATTATCAGACTTGCGGCTATAAGCGGCCATTTTATTATATTTTTGGTTTTATACATCTTCTGATTTCTCATTAAATAAATCGAGCTTGCACTAAACAAATTAGAAAGGCAATGCCGTATAGAAAGAAAGGAAAAATCTCAAATGACCAAAAAGTAAACCCTAGTTTACGGGGAACATAATAATAAGATAATTACTATGTTCCCCGCTTATATTTATTTATGCGCTTTGCTGTATTTCTCTTACTTGTTTTAGGAAACTTCCAACATCAGTAGAAATAGTTTCTGAAATATTTTTAAGTTCTGATGCTGCCTGCATAACTTCATTTGACGAACTACCTGTAAGACCAGCATTTACCGAAACCTGATTTATTTCATCATTCACCTTCTTTGTGCCCTCGGCTGTGAATTGGACATTTCGGCTAATCTCACTTGTTGCGGCTTCCTGTTCCTCGATAGCAGAGGATATACCCAACATCACCTGATTTAGGTTAACAATCGCGTCATTAATAACACTAATAGCATCCACGGCGCCTGCTGACATCGCCTGCATTTCATCAATATGCTTTTTGATCTCTTCAGTAGCGGTTGCCGTTTGTGTCGCTAATGACTTGACCTCGCTTGCCACTACGGCAAAGCCTTTGCCCGCTTCACCAGCTCTTGCCGCTTCGATTGTGGCATTAAGAGCAAGTAGGTTTGTCTGTTCAGCAATGTCATTGATAAGGTTAACAACATTTTCTATAGTTTTAGATGCATCTGATAGTTTCTCAATAGAATTGGTTCCCTCATCAGTCGCTTTAACTGCACCTTCGGACAGCTGGGTAGCTGATTGCACCTGTTGATTAGCTTCACGGATCGATGCAGAAAATTCTTCAATAGCCGAAGCCATAGTCGACACATTTTCCTGCATTTTTTCGGAAGCATCACTCACATTTGCCGCCTGCTTACCATTACTGTCTGCAACATCCACCATTTCGCCTGCAGTGCTACGCATCTGGGTTGATGATGCTGTTAATTTAAGAAGAATTTCTTTAATCGTGCTATCGAAACTGTTGATAAGATTTTCCACCTTCTGGTTTCGTTCTTCACGTTGCTCCATGGCACGTTTTTCTTCTTCAGCTTTTTGCCTGATTTCTTCTTGCTCGTTCAGCAGTCTCTGTTTTTCGTCCTCAGCTCTTTGAGCAGCTTCCTTACGTGCCGTTTCTTCCAATATGACACGTTCCTTGGCACTGTCCCTCAGGTTGGTAACAACACGTGCCATTGAACCAAGCTCATCTTTTCTATCTACACCCGGTACATCACTTTCATAATCACCATCTGCAATTGCATTCAGAGAAACTTCCAGTTGCTCAACCGGTTTGACAGTAGTGCGTATGGTTAGAAAACCAATCACGGTACAGAGCAATGCAAATAAACTGATAATGCCATATGTAATCATCTCCGCTGCTGATTTTACAGTTGCATATGTTTCATTAGCTACTGCACTGATTCCCACTGCGCTGCTTTTCAACATTTCAAACGGTACTTCTGATTCCGCATATATATCGGATAGGATTGCTGTCTCGTTTACTAACTGCATGCGCAGATGCGCATATTCATTAAACGCATCAACATAAGTATCTAATTTATTCGTAAGGCTGGCTTTGACTGCTGACGTGATATTTGATGCTTCGAGCAATTCATTAAATTCAGCTTTGCGTTCTGAAATACTACGCACATATTTTGGCCCGTTAGATAGATTGCCTTCACTGTCCTTCGTCGCAACACGCATCATGAAATCCTTTTCATGACGGCGCATCATCAGCATTTTAATTGCCAGACTGTCATTTTCTATTGTCGCCAACTCATCTTCAAGATCATGGACATTTTCCTGCATTACTGCATAAAGGCCCTTTTCTGTGGTCATGCCTATTGTCTGCCACATTGAAGCAACTTTATTAAACTGATCCTGATGACGCCCCAAAATATCCTTCAGTGAATTTGTCACTTCTGTTATTTGAGAACCACTTGCCAGAAGATTTGCCTGATCAAGCCAATCGATGGTGGTTGACATGTCTTCATTATAATTATCAATATTTTTACCCTCTAGACGAAGGAAGAAGTCCTTTTCCCTGCGTCTGACCATAAGAGAACTTGCTTCAATATGCGCTTGTATAAGTTCAAGTGAAGTGCCCTTGGCGGCTTCTTCACGGGCATCATTCTGATATGTATTTGAAACAAAATTAGTTATTAATATAAAAATAAATCCGGTGATGGCTAAAGCAACTAATAACCAGATCTTAGTTGATACTCGAAAGTTATTAAAATACGAGAATAAATACATGTGGGTGTTGTCCAGGTTCTAAATATTAAAGAGATTCGGACGTCAATATTTTAAAATAGTTAACAAGTGATTAACTAATATGCGAACTAATGTAGTTTTATAGAAATATTCATTCTTTATGTTTATTTGCTTCAGAAATTTGTATATTCTGGGCTCATATAAACCCTATCTAGCCTGTGACATACTTTTCGTTTAAACTTTTAACATTAGCGCAATATCCATAACATTGGTGCCTGTTGGCCCAGTGATAAACTGGTAACCGCTTTGATTTAAAAAAATTGCTGAATCAGCATGGCGGATCGCGTCATCCACATCCGGATAACAATAGGTATCACCATCTACATACCCGCCTGCTGCTTCGGTAGGACCATCTGTACCGTCCGTGCCGGCCACCAGAAAAAATAAATTTGTTTTTCCCTTAGCAAGTCGTGCCAACATTAATGCAAGTGCCTGATTGCGACCGCCCTTACCCGGATTGTCTGGAAGCTTAATTGTTGTCTCTCCCCCAAAAATGTAAAGTCCGGCCGGGCCGTCACACACCGCTTGATAAATATGCTGCGAAACGTCGTTAATATCCCCGTAAAGGCATTCTTCATTTTTAATGGTATTTATTCCTAATGATTTTGCCTGTTCTACTATGGCTTCACGGGCAACTTTGTTTGATGCAACTATATGGCTTTGATATCTCTTATCCAATGTACCTTTTGCACCTATGCCCGAACCGATCACTGAAATTGCATCACCCTTAACATCCGATATCGCAAGCACTTCCACGGCTTGCCCTTTAAAACGGGAAAGCAACCCGCCATTTTTTATCTTTGATAATGCAGCGCGTTTTTGATTTATGGTCCTAATATCATCACCGCCGGCAAGACAACTTTCGTTTAACGCCAGTAATTCGTCCAAATCATGGCCGTCTTTCAAGCTTTCAACCAGTGCAGATGCACCACCGGAAACCAGCATAAGCAATGCTGATTGATCATCCATTTCTTCAATGAAGTTTATCGCTGCCCTCCCCGCTTCCAAGGAAACTGCAGCAGGCATAGGATGCGCGCTTTCAATAATTTTTAAATAGGGACTTTTAATCACACCATCTTCAAGATGCCCGTGTTTGGTAATGATCAGAGCCGATGTGTTTATTTTTAGATCTTCAGGTAACCCCAGATACATTGAACAGGCGGCTTTGCCGATTGCAAGAATCCGATCCGGTCTTTTTAAACGGTTAACGGCGCAAAAACCCTGAACGGATGTTTCGCCCAAAACCGCGTCTAGTCCCGCATGAAATAATTTTTCCAAAATTTGACGTTGGTCATTCTTCAATATGCGACGTCCTTCCACTTAAAATTATATGCCACCAATATGCTGCTGATACAAGAAGCAGCAGCATTGAATACTTTTTATTTCAATTTTTCGGGTGTAAGGTGGACTATATTTTTCCAAGCGGATATTCATATAAGATGAAGATTTTCAGAATTATAAAACCCCCGGTACTTATATTGTTAATGTTATTCTTATCAGGATGCGACCCTATGCAAGAGCCAACTTCGCGAATTTCCATATCACCTTTTGGGACAATGCCGGACGGTCAACCCGTCACCTCCTATATGATTGAAAACAGGCTTGGTTCACAAATTGAAATCATTGATCTGGGGGGTATTATCACATCACTTGTTGTCGCCGATAAAAACGGTGATTTTAGTGACATTGTACTTGGACTTGATGCGCCACAACAATATATCAATGATAGCCCCTATTTTGGTGCCATCGTTGGCCGCTATGCCAACAGGATTGCAAACGGCAAATTTACAATTGATGGCAATGAATATTCACTTGCCACCAATAACGGGCCGAATGCGCTTCACGGTGGCATTGTCGGATTTGATAAAAAAATATGGAAAGCCGAAACCTTTGAAAATGACACAAGTGCGGGAATAAAATTGTCGTTAACCAGCCCGGATGGTGATGAAGGATACCCCGGAACCCTTTTGGCACAGGTGGAATATATTTTTGACGATAAAAATCAGCTAACGATTAATTATTCGGCCACAACCGACAAAGCGACGGTTTTAAATTTGTCGCAGCACACTTATTTCAACCTAGACGGTCATGCTTCAGGCAGCATTGAGAGCCTCGAGCTAATGTTAAACGCATCCCGTTATACACCCGTTGACCAGACACTCATCCCGACAGGTAAAATCACCCCCGTTGAAAACACACCCATGGATTTCAGAATACCCAAACCCATCGGGCAAGACATTAATAATGACTTCGAACAGTTACAATTTGGTGGTGGGTATGATCATAACTGGGCGCTTGATAAAACCGGAGAAAATGGTGTCAGCCTTGCGGCGCGTGTTGTTTCACCAAAATCCGGCAGGATGCTTGAAGTATATACCGACCAGCCCGGCATCCAGTTTTATACAGGTAATTTCCTTGAAAACGGACGGCAGGGTAAAAACGGTACTTCATATGGCTACCGTGGCGGTTTTTGTCTTGAAACGCAGCATTTCCCGGATAGCCCCAATCATGATAATTTTCCATCAACGCTTTTAAAACCCGGCGAAGAATTCAGCAGCACGACAATTTTTAAATTTTCGCTAAGCGACTAAATTTGTGAGAAACACTTACCACCAGATGGTGTAAAGTGCCGCGACAATAGCGCTCACGCATAAGCCACCAATTAAAAATGAGCTCCTGACCGAATAATCAACATCTTGATTTGATATAGTGTTGTTGGCATTTTTATCCGGATGCACGAAGGATAATATAATCGCTACTACACCACACAAAATAAACACAATCCCCACCCGATCCATGAAGGGTAATTCAGGCCAGAACTGCCGAAATATAACTGAAAGCACAAAGGAACCTATACCAGCGGCAAGCGCACTATTGGCTGTTGCACGGTCCCAGAATAGCCCAAGCAAAAAAATAACAACAATTCCCGGAGTAAAAAATCCTGTAAATTCCTGTATAAATTGAAAGGCCTGGGTAAAGTTCCCAAGCAGCGGTTTTGCCGTAATTACGGCAATAACCATCGCAGTAAATGCAACGATCCTTCCTATCATCACGAGCCTGATTTCGTCAGTTTCATGCTTCATCGCTTTATAAATATCCATCGTGAAAATGGTGGATATTGAATTCATCATCGAACCAAGCGACGATAAAATAGCCGCAATAAGCGCGGCAAAAACCAAACCTTTAATTCCGACAGGCAGCAATTTCATCATTTCGGGATATGCCTGATCAGATGCTTCAATATCCGGAACAAGTACCGCCGCAGCGATGCCTGGCAATACCACAATAACCGGCATAAGAATTTTCAAAAACGCCGCAAATACGATACCTTTACGTGCTTCATGTATATCCTTTGCCGCCAAAGCACGCTGAATAACATACTGATTAAAACCCCAATAAGAAATATTCATGATCCACATACCGCCTAACAGAACCGATAAGCCCGGCAGTAAATTATAATATTCGTTATCTTGTGACAGGATCATGTCGAATTTTTCAGGAACCCTTTGTGTCAGTTCAATAAACCCGCCCCATATGCCCTGATCACCCCCTATCTGCATCAATGCTATTGACGAAACCATCAATCCCCCAAATACAAGCAACGTAACCTGAATTATATCGGTAAGGGCGACGGCCTTTAGGCCACCATATAAAGAATATGCAACAGCACAGCCGCCAAGAAGTATAATGCTTGTTACCAATTCAAACCCTGTGATGGCATTTACCGCAAGCGCCCCAAGCCACAAGATCGATGTCAGATTTACAAAAATATACAAAACCAGCCAGAATAATGCCATCACCAACCTGACACGTCCATCATATCTTTTTTCAAGAAACTGCGGCATGGAATAAATCTTATTCTTCAGAAATACCGGCAGGAAATACTTACCAACAAGCAGCAGTGTAATAGCGGCCATCCATTCATATGATGCAATGCCAAGTCCGATCACATAACCCGAACCGGACATACCAATAATTTGCTCAGCTGAAATATTTGCGGCAATTAATGACGCGCCGATCGCCCACCAGGGAAGTGTATTGCCCGCCAGAAAGTAATCCTGGGTATTTTTTTCGTGGCCCTCTTTTTCACGGCTAACAAATTGCGCAATAACAATTATAAAAACCGCATACGCCACAACGATTGAAATATCGACCGTATCCAGCAACATATACTTTCCCCTTCAGCTTCACTATTATGAATTACAGCTTATGACTATTCCACATCAGCATAGCTTTGACAACAAAGCATCTGAAGATTAGATTTTGTAAATCTGCAATGAAAGAAACTGAAATAAATGAAAAAAGATCATTTCCTGAATAAACCGCACCGCAGATATAATCCGCTGAATGACAAATGGATATTGGTTTCCCCTCAGCGCAGCAACCGGCCATGGAAAGGAAAAGTTGAAAATAATCAGTCTTCTACTTCTGAACATTATGACGGAAATTGTTATCTTTGCCCGGGAAATAAAAGAGTGTCAGGCGCCATTAATGGTAATTATGAACAGTGTTTTATTTTTGACAATGACTTTGCCGCCATCGAAGAAAACCCCATTAACAAATCAATCGAAACACCATTATTCCGGGCGATGACCGTCAGCGGCCAGTGCAAGGTTTTATGCTATTCTCCGGATCATAGCAAAACATTACCGGAACTGGATATTGACGCAATTAAAGCGGTAATTGATGCCTGGTGCGATATTTACACTGAACTTGAAATCAACCATGAATGG
>JAUILB010000147.1 GCA_030432815.1 Alphaproteobacteria bacterium
GCCATTTTTGATATCACCAAAAGGGGTGCACATATTTCCTTGGATGCATTAGGAAGCCCGATTACATGTGTGAATTCAATCCGGTCACTAAAAAAACGAGGCAAGCATATTCAGGTGGGCTTGCTTGTAGCTGATCAAAGTACGCCAAAGATACCGATGGATATTGTTGTGGCAAATGAATTGGAAATTATAGGTAGCCACGGGATACAGGCCACACGTTATCCGGAATTACTGAAAATGATTTCGGGTGGACAAATGATGCCAGAAAAACTGATCGGCAAAACCATATCGCTTCAGCAAAGTATTGATGCACTTGTATCAATGGATAAATTCGAAGGAACCGGTGTAACGGTCATCAATCAGTTTTAAAATTTTCCTGTGTTTTAGGCTACTAAATGTTTATTCGGCATTTGCAGGTGCTGTCTGTTCCTGTGGGTCAACCGGCATCAGCATATTAAGAGCAGATATTACCACCATCCACAGGCCACCAAGAAGCCCGATACCGGATACGGAAAATGCAAGCAGAAACGGCACAACAGCTTCCGTTTTTTCATAGAAGTCTTCCCATTCAATGAAGGCTTCCATAGATCCGGCTATCATTAAAGCACCCAGAAAAACAACAAGTGATACATTACTTACCCAGAACCCCTGCCCGGCCCATTTTCTTGACCAGCCTGCAAAGCGATTACCACAAAGATTTTCTACCATCAGAAATACCGATCCCATAAGGATCATGGTGTTGATACCAATTGTAGTTCCCATTGCATGGGCAACCGTTATATGGGTGCCATGGGAAAACAGATTAAACGCCGGTATGGACATAAGGATCGCGAGGATAAGATTTAAAAATACCCAAATATCGGACGCAAAAATAAAACGGTAAGAAATAAGGTGCGTGTGTTTCTGATCAGGGGTAAGCGATTTACGCCATTCCCATATGATATGCGCAAGGATCGCAAGTTCTGCCATACTGACAGCATAACCAAGCATACGAATCCATGTAGCACTGGGAACAGCATATATATGATGTGACCACCCAACCATTAATGCAACAAAGCTTAGGATATAAAGAAGGAAAGCTTCATTATTGTGGGCCATTTTCTTATTGCCGCTGATCCTTTCCATCACGAACATGGCGGTACCATAAACAAGCATGTTCCATGATCCCACAAGTGCACCATATGATTTCCACTGTATGGTGGTTTCACGGATTACATTCTCATTAAAAAACGGGATCAGGTAAAGATATGCTTCACTGAACGTGATCAGAAAGAAAATAATACCTGTCATCCACATCCAGTAATAAACCGGCCAGGGTTCTTTTTCCTGTTTCATGGAAAGAAGAATGTGAATGCCAAAAAATATCCATGTGGCAAATATCGGTATCGAAAGCGACGGCGGATATGCCCAATATTCACGGCCACCAAAGTTTCCCATAAGATAGGCACCTAAGATCAGTATTCCAGTCCCCAGAAAAATCCAGAAATGTATATCGACCGATTCTGGCCATTTAAGTTTTATACCGCAGTAATTAGGTAGATAATGGTAAATGCCGCCAATTGCCGCTAAGAAGATCCATGAAACAGCAAGGCTTACATGAATTGGTCTGAGTTGATGAAATTCAAAGCCGGGGAGCGCTTCCGGATAAAGATATTTAAATGCTCCTAAAATACCCAGGAGAACACAACCGCCAAGAGCAGCCAGTCCCAGCATGACAAAATTTATACCGGTACGGGCAGATTTGTTAACGTTCATATTCGACTGTTCCATACCAGGTTATCTCCCCTTTTTTTGGGTTATAATTTCCAGCAGCGCCGGCATATTCAAGATAGGCGATGATATCATCCACTTCTGCTTCGCTTAATTCGAAATTAGGCATTCGATCAGTGCCTTCTTCGATAAAAAGGCGGGCATAATCGGGTCCGAGATCGGGGTTAATGATTACATTGGTAAGATCAGGCCCCATATAGCCACCAAGACCGTAAATCTGATGGCAGGCCCAGCAATTATTTTCCCGAAAAAGTGT
Source organism: Alphaproteobacteria bacterium (assembly GCA_030432815.1). Classification (GTDB taxonomy): domain Bacteria; phylum Pseudomonadota; class Alphaproteobacteria; order Sphingomonadales; family Emcibacteraceae; genus Pseudemcibacter. The sequence goes on from JAUILB010000147.1 coordinate 2,027, forward strand.
CTGGCCACGAAGTGCGGCATCACTTGCGGGTGGTGCCGTATTCAGTGCTGTACCGGATGTGTAAACGCTTGCCGAATAAAAAAAGAATGAAACAAAAAGCGCCAGAAAAAGAAACCGACGCCACGGTTGATGTTTCGTCATCATGTATTTCCCTAATTCAATAACCCTTTATTTTGTAAAGTTATTATACTATGAACTAGCAAAGATTTTATTCTAATAATGGGATATGGAGGTCTTGAAATAGAATAAGATTCTAATTATTTTGATTTTTAATGAAATAGGGTTTCCATAGTTTAATGCCGATTGGAACTGAAATATTCAAAAAGAAAGCAGTTATCATCAGGGTATAAAATGCTTCATCACTGAGGATATCATTCTGAACATAAGCGATATCCATCACAACAAAAGCCAGTTCTGCGCGCCCAAGCATTCCCAGCCCTATCATGACACTCTCAGCAAAATTAAAACCGCCAGTATATCTAGCGGCCACCCCTGCTGATATGACTTGAGTGATTATGAGAACTGTCACCAGAGTGAATACAAATGGTATAACAGAAACCATTAACTCCCAGTCAAAAATTATCTTCCCACCGAGATCTACGAAAAATACCGGACCAATCCAGACAAAGGCAACATTATCCAGTATGCGTTTTATGTTTTTAAAATCTTCCGGGTTTTCCTCTTCTTCAACTCCGGCAATGGTTGTCGCCGCTTTCCAGAAGTATTCTTCACGTAATATCAATCCCGCCATGTATGCTCCTACCGCAGGGTGAAGCCCCAAGGCATGAGCACATAATGCGACAATCATTACAAAGATCAGCAATACAAGTATGCGTTGTCCACGGGAAATTTCAAAAATATGTGAAATCCCAAAACGACCTAATAATGGCACATAATAAAGTGAACCTTTACTGCGATTTGGCAAAATAAAGACCGCCAAAACGGTTACCACTACAAAGAAGGTGATGGCCTTAACCATAATCAAACTCACACTTGCTGCATTTACAGAAGCAGTGCCGCTGGCTATTGGTACAATAATCGCTACCATTGCAAGTGATGCTATATCATCAAGTAACGCTGAAGTCATAATGCCAGTAGCGGCGCGTGTTTTATTAAGGCCTTCGTTTTTGAGCGACATTAAGGTTAGAGAGACGGCGGTTGCGGCCATGGCCAGGCCAACTACAAGCGCCATATTTGTATCTTGCCAAAAATAGTTAGCGAGTAGATAAGCCGCAAGGAATGGAGAAATGCCACCAAATAGGGCTATACCCCAGCTTCTTTTAATTCCCGCGACAAAATTATCTGTACTTTCTTCAAAGCCAAGTGCAAACATGATCAGAATAATACCAATTTCAGCGAAGACGCGGATAAACTCACCGGGCTCTTGCGGAAGAATACCCGTATTTACGTAGACGGCTCCCATGAATAGATAAAAAAGTACTGGTGTTAACCTGGTCGCTTTTGCCATGAAATGAGCCAGCAAAACACCAATCCAAATGATGGTTAAATTTTCTAATGTATGCATCAGATATAATTACCCTAGAATTCGTTATCGAATGTAATTGCAAATTTTTAAGTGATCATAATTTAACTTAAAAATGACCCAAAGCAATTTTTATTCGTAATTGACGTATTGGGTAAGTTAACCTTTACAAAATAGGTAAATTATTGTCCAATGCAGTTGATAAGAGTGGGGACTCGACAATTCAAAAAAATAAAGTGGAGATTTCAGAAATGAAAAAGAATTTAGCAACGATGCTATTTGCAGCAGGGGCATTAACAGCGGCCTTTTCGACAGCCGCAATGGCACAAGACAATCCTTATGAACCTATCCCGGGTCCGGATGAATGGATTACTTTGCCGGATGGCCGCACCTGGGGTTCAACCAGTACTGTATATTATGCCGGAAACGGTAATATTTGGGTTGCGGAACGGTGTGGCGGTAATACCAACTGCCTTGATACGCCGGAAATAGATCCGATCATGCTTGTGGATGTGGATGGCAATATACTGAAAAGCTTTGGTAGGAACATGATTGTGTGGCCGCATGGTATTCATGTTGATCCGGATGGCAATCTCTGGATTGCAGATGCCCGTGGTGATGAAGAACGCGGTAAAGGACATCAGGTTCATAAATTTAGCCCTGACGGCGAGCTTCTAATGTCCATTGGAACAGCTGGTGTTGCCGGACAGGATAAATATGTTTTTAATCAACCTAATGATGTCGCTGTAACACCAAATGGTGATATTTTTGTTGCCGATGGTCACGGTGCCGGTGGTAACAACCGTATCGTAAAATATAACAGCAGGGGCGAATATATAATGGAATTTGGCCAAACCGGTTCTGAACGCGGTGAATTTCGTGAGCCACATGCGCTTGCAATCAGTTCTGAAAATAAACTGTTTGTTGGTGACCGTCATAACAACAGGGTACAGATCTTTGATTTTGACGGTAATCATATTGATTACTGGACACAGTTTGGTCGTCCCAGCGGTTTATATATAGACAAGAATGACATCCTATATTCCGCAGATAGTGAATCCAACACCGGATATCAGCGCAACCCGGGATGGGAGCGCGGCATCCGTATTGGTAGTGCCATTACCGGATGGGTCACGGGCTTTATTCCTGATCCCAATCAGGGCTATATGCCTGGCACAAGTGTTGCAGAAGGTGTAACGGCGGATGAAGCCGGTAATGTTTATGGTGCGGAAGTGCGGCAAATGAGAATGCGTAAATATATACCAAAAACATACCGCGGTGAGCCACGCCGTAGAAACTAGGTATAAAACTGGACAAAAAATTAAAAGCCCCCATATTTACATTCCGGGGGCTTTTTTATGGAATTAACACGATGCAGATCATCAGATCCAAGGATTTTAAAGCTGACCACGCGTGGGGCGCTAAAGATATTGCCAACATGGAAGGCATTACAACACGGTTGCATTGGACTGATAAACCGTACATCTGGCATGTTAATGATGGCGAGGAAGTTTTTGTTGTTCTTGATGGAAAAGTGGAGATGCGCTACCGCGAGAATGGTAGTGAAAACAGTGAAATTCTTAATGTCGGGGATATTTTTTATGCATCAGTCGGCACGGAACATGTTGCACATCCCATAGGAGAGGCAAGGATCCTTGTCATAGAAAAAGAAGGAAGTGTATAATTATGAGGGTTAATGCTGACTTTAATACGCCAGTTGTTATCAGGCCCGAAGATTATGAATGGGTGCCGTCACCTATGCCTGGTGTGGAACGTATGATGCTTGACCGAATGGGTGCGGAAAGTGGCCATGCAACATCGCTGGTAAGGTTTTCACCAAATAGTGAGTTTTCGCCGCACGACCACCCGGGTGGAGAAGAATTTTTAGTGCTGGAAGGTGTTTTTTCAGACGAGCACGAAGATTATACCGCAGGAACATATGTAAGAAACCCTATTGGAACAGCCCATACACCTAGGATCGGTGATGAAGGGGCCACCATTTTTGTTAAACTGTGTCAGTTTGAGGAAAAAGATCAGAACCATTTCCACATTAATACTAACGAGCAACAATGGCTACCCGGGCTGGTGCCGGGTCTAAGCGTTATGCCGCTTCATGAATATGAGGGAGAACATGTCGCACTTGTAAAATGGGCACCAAATACAGTGTTTAATCCGCATAGGCATTGGGGCGGGGAAGAAATTCTGGTGCTTGAGGGCACTTTTTACGATGAACATGGAGTATATCCCAAAGGCACCTGGATAAGAAGTCCGCATTTAAGCAAACACCACCCCTATACCAAGGAAGACGGGGCTTTGATTTATGTAAAAACCGGCCATTTGCCTGTTGAAGCATAAGAAATATCGACCTTGTTGTCGATTTTCATGTTTACCATTCGTTTAAGGGTATAATCTGAGTTGTCAGATTATTTTCTAAGATAAAAAACAAATGGAGAATATCATGAAATATATTGCATTAATTTATTCAAATGAAGCGACTGATCCGAAACCCGGCTCCGAAGAATTTGGCCGCTTGATCGGTGAATATCAGGCCGCAACACAAAGATTTATGGATGATGAGGTGATGGTGGCGGGGGATCCGCTTGAATCCGTGGAAACGGCAACAACACTTCGTTCAAGAAATGGTGAGCTGAATATGACGGATGGGCCGTTTGCGGAAACCAAAGAGCAGCTTGGCGGATATTATATTTTTGAATGCGATAATCTTGATGATGCCATTAAATATGCAGCGATGATTCCGAGTGTAAAATATGGGTCGATCGAAGTCAGACCGGTCATGACGATAGAAACGTAATAGGCTTGTATGGTATCCCCGTCTTCTCCACCGATTAAATTTGAAACAGCCATTCAATCGATAATCCGGGAAGAATGGGGATATCTTATTTCCACTTTATATAAATCGATCAATGATTTTGATCTGATTGAAGACGCGTTACAGGATGCTGTTGAAACAGCATTGGTTAAATGGAAGCAGGGCGGACTTCCCAAATCACCAAAAGGCTGGCTTCTTATAACAGCCAAGCGAAAAGCCATTGATAAAATAAGGCGGCAAAAAAATTTCCAGTCAAAGCAATCAGAGTATAAATTGTTGCTTGAACAGAATGATGATGTGAAAGAGGACAAGTTTGATATCCCTGATGAACGGCTTCGGCTTATCTTCACATGTTGCCATCCGGCTCTGGATAACTATATCTCAATCGCGCTTACATTGCGGCTCCTGGGTGGATTATCTACCACGGAAATTGCGCGGGCGTTTTTGGTAACCAAAGAAACAATGGCCCAGAGAATTGTACGGGGAAAACGCAAGATAAAGCAAGCGGCCATTCCTTATATTGTTCCTGATACGGATAATTTCCAGCAAAGACTTTCCGCCGTCTTAAGCGTACTTTATTTGATATTTAATGAAGGCTATTCTGCAACATCCGGTGAAAAACATATTCGCGGTGAACTGTGTAACGAAGCAATCAGACTTGGACGGGTTTTAATTGGTCTTTGCCCGGATGAACCTGAGGTAATGGCATTACTTGCTTTGATGCTTTTGCACGATTCACGTAAATTCGCCCGTTTTGACAGCCGTGGCGGATTAGTGTCACTTGAAGATCAGGACAGGAA
>JAUILB010000148.1 GCA_030432815.1 Alphaproteobacteria bacterium
GTATTGGTAACCGGGTTTGATATTATTTTCTTCTGGGTTGCCCGTATGATGATGGACGGACTTTATTTCATGGATGGGGAAGTCCCCTTTGAAACCGTTTATGTTCACGCACTTGTGCGTGATGAATATGGTGCAAAAATGTCAAAATCCAAAGGGAACGTGATTGATCCATTGGAACTTGCCGATAAATACGGTGCAGACGCACTTCGTTTTACACTGGCCGCCATGGAAGCGCAGGGCAGGGATATCAAAATGTCTGACAAGCGTGTGGAAGGGAACCGTAATTTCGGAACCAAACTTTGGAACGCGGCAAAATTCTGTGAAATGAATGACTGTTTCAGCAAGGACCGTGATTTTGATCCCAAGACAGCCAGCCAGACCATCAATAAATGGATTATTGGCGAAGCCGAAAAAGCGGCGGACCAGGTAACCAAATCTCTTGAAGCATTCAGATATAATGACGCTGCAGCGGCCGTTTATCAATTCACTTGGGGCACATTTTGTGACTGGTATATTGAGCTGATAAAACCACAGTTTTTTGACAATATGCCTGAAGCAGCGGAAACACGAAGAACCGCTGCATGGGTCATGGATATAATCCTTAAAATGTTACACCCATTTATGCCATTCATAACCGAAGAACTTTGGCAAAACTCATCAAATAATCGGGAAACTGACCTCATTCTTGCCACATGGCCGGAATATGATGCACAAAATGTTGACGAAGAGGCCACAGGTGAAATTAACTGGCTGATACAGCTTATTTCCGATATACGCACGGCGCGCGCGGAAATGAACGTACCGGCGGCAGCCAAGGTTAATATGCTGGTAGCCGGCGCAACTGATGCAACCAAGGAAGCATTAGAAGCCCAAACAGACGTTTTGTGCCGTCTTGCGAGGCTTGAAAAAATTGATGCTCTTGCTGGGGATCCGCCACGTGGCGCAATTTCAGTAGTTGTTGGTGAAGCCACATATTATCTGCCGCTTTCAGGTGTAATTGATATTGATGCGGAAAAAGCAAGATTAAATAAAAGCCTTGAAAAGCTTGAAAAAGAAATTGCAAGTATATCAGGCAGACTCGCTAATGAAAATTTTGTATCAAAAGCACCGGTGCATGTGATTGAAGAGAATAAAAAAGGACTTGAAGAAGCCCAGGAAAAAGCCGAAAAAACCAAGGAGGCACTTTTAAGGCTCGCCTCCATGAACTAGAGTTTGGAGATATTATGAAGATAGTATTAAGCGCAGTTCTGATGCTGATTATGTCAGCGGATGCCGTTTTCGCGCAGTCTGACTCTACGAAAAAAATTCACATGAAATATAAAGCCTATTGGGGCGGCTTTGTTATCGCGGAAATCAGCAGTGAAACGCTTCTTAGTGATGACATTTATGATGTCAGTGCTGAATATACCGTCAAGGGGATTGCAAGCATCGTCGGGAATATGACAAACAACACGCGTACATATGGTATCCGGCATCGCACAGGTGAATATCGCCCGCTTTACTATGAAAGCCAGGGAAATTTTGGTAAGTTCAAATATTCCAACAAAGTGAACTTTAACCCGGATAACCTGATGGTTACTAACCATGAACAGGAACTCGAGCTTCGTGAAAAAACCGAATATATCCCGATCCCGGACGCGCATAAGCATGGTATTGATCCCATGACGATGTTTTTAAATATGATCATCAATGAAAATTTTGCCCGTGACTATAAAAAACAATATAGCCGGCGGCAGTTTGGCGGTATTTTTGTAACAACACAAAACTTCCTGTGTGATGAAACAAAAGAATTTGAAGAAGAAAGTCGCTCTGTTTTTGCCGGCAATGCCGTTGGATGTAAAATAGATGGGGCGCTTGTTGCTGGTGGTATACGAAGTACTGATCCCAACAGGAAGCGAAGACGCGGTCGTGAAGATGACGACCAGGACAGCATTCTATGGTTTGGCCAGGTTGATGGCTTTCATGGTTATCTTCCGGTTTATACCGAATTTCCCATAGGGTGGGGTAAAGTACGCGTATATCTTAATGAATTTGCAGTAGAAGAAGTTTTACCCGAACTCCAAACTGCCAGTAGCAAATAATAAATTCATCATAGCTGTCTTTTATTCACCGGCACATTTTTCGCAGTATTTTTGTCCCTTGTCCAAAATTATTTTCCATTGCCCATCTGCTTCTTTACGCCACACCGACGTGTAGTATGAGAATACACCATTAGCATCTGATACCGGTCCGGTGCTTAATGCCAAATTTCCCCCTTTAATCACCATGATTGTTTCCGGTTCCCATTTAAAGGGGGCGGTTTTCGCATCATAATATGCTTTCCAGACGTTCATTACGGCCTGCTTTCCACGCAGCGCGCCTCCATTATTCCAAAAAACGGTATCATCAGCCAAAAAGCGGGAAAAGGCAGCGAAATCACGATCATCCATTGTTTTTGCAAAAGCTTTCTCGACATTTGCGACTTCTGTTTCTATATCCTCAACTGATTGTGCCGTGGCAATATGACCATATACCGCCGTCAGGACAATGAATATTAAATATTTCATAATGGTTTCTAGGCCTTCGTAAGTTTAAAAATAAACATACCTGCAACCATTGATATGACAAAAATGCCCGCTTTAAGCGGTTCAAGGACCAAACCTATCAGTGAAGGCCCAGGACAAAGTCCTGCAACGCCCCAACCAATACCAAAAATTACTGATCCCATTATTAGTGGGCGATCAATCGTTGTCGATGAAGGCAATGAAAAATCCGTACCGAGCCAGGTTTTAATCATTCCGCGCTGAATAATCCAGGCGACCGCCATCACTACCACGGCCCCACCCATAACAAACATGAGGGTCGGGTCCCAGTTTCCACCGAAAATATCAAGAAAACCACGGACACGCACCGGATCCGCCATACCTGATAATGCAAGTCCGGCACCAAAAAACAAACCGGCGATTATTGCTGCAATATTTTCTTTATTCATTGAACACCTCCCACAGCATTAATGACTGCAACAGTTATAATTGCCGATATCATAAATATCGGCGTGGCATATAATGACCGTTTGGATAGTCGCGACAGACCACAAACACCATGCCCGCTTGTACAACCACTGCCCAGACGGGTGCCAAAACCAACCAGCAACCCCCCTATAATTAATGTAATATTATCGGGATAACGAGTAACGACATCATTGGTTAACACCTCTGCAAGCCATGCGCCAGCAAGCAATGAAACCGTGAACATCACTGCAAAATTACGATTTGTACTGCCCGGAACCAGCCCAATCGAATTTGCAAAAAGTCCGCTTATGCCTGCGATGCGCCCCGCAGCCAGCAACATGATTGCAGCTGCAACACCAATTAAAATACCACCAACCAGTCCTTCCGTTATCATTATGTCCTGTAAATCTATCATTAGGGGTTCCTCAAAAAATGAATCTCATCATATAGAGTATCCTACTTTCAAACCAAAAATGAAGAACCTTTTTAGAAAATCACACCACTTGATCTTGATTGTAAAAAGGCGTAAAAGCGATCACGAAAAATGAATGGTTCAAAGAATTTAAAATTATGTCAAATTATCTTGTTGCTGCCCTATACAAATTTGTATCACTGCCGGATTTTGAAAAACTGCAAAAACCTATCCTAGATGTTTGTGAAAAAAATCAAGTTAAGGGTACCTTACTTCTTGCCAGTGAAGGCATAAACGGTACAGTTGCCGGACCAGAGCAGGGGATCAGGAACCTTTTAGATTATCTGAATAAAAGAAATGAAATAGGGCGGATTGTTCATAAAGAAAGCTGGGCGGAGGAAATGCCATTTCTGCGGATGAAAGTACGCCTTAAGAAGGAAATTGTGACCATGGGGGTGCCTGGCACTGATCCTAACAAAATTGTCGGTACTTATGTGAAACCCGAAGACTGGAACGATTTAATCACAGATCCGGACGTTGTGATTGTTGATACACGTAATGATTATGAAGTGGAAATTGGCACTTTTAAAGGTGCCATTGATCCCAAAACAACAAACTTCCGTGATTTCCCCGCATGGGTACAGGAAAATAAAGAAACCTTGTCAAAACCTAAAATTGCAATGTTTTGCACCGGCGGTATCCGGTGCGAGAAGTCAACTGCATATATGAAAGAGCAGGGATATGATGAAGTTTATCATCTTGAAGGCGGAATTTTAAAATATCTTGAAGAAATTCCCAAAGAAAAAAGCCTATGGGAAGGGGAATGCTTTGTATTTGATAATCGTATTTCCGTGAAACATGGGCTTGAGGAAGGGTCATATGATCAATGTTTCGGATGCCGCTGGCCAATAACCGAAGATGACAAACAATCCGACAAATATATAAAAGGCGTGTGCTGCCCCCGATGCTACAACGATACTGATGATGAAAAAAAAGCCCGTTCTGCCGAACGGCAAAAACAAATCGATCTGGCCAAAAAGAGAGGCAAAGAACATATGGCCGCTGATATTGAAAAATTACGTAACGAAGCGCGCCTGGCCAAAACACGTGCCATTGCCGAACAACAAAAGAATAATATCTAATTTACTCTGCTTCTTTGCCATCCAGATAATCAATAGCTTCAATCAGCATGGGTCTATTTAAATTTCGTGTTCTGTTTAACCTGCCTTTTCTGACAAATTTAACATTCTCAATCCCCGCATCCCGGTATTTTCGTATATCTTGCGTATTGTCAATTTGTTGTGTGCGATCCCTACCAGCTATGAAATAATACCTGTTTTCACGCATTAAATGGACAAGTGCTGGTTCTTCGTCGCGCCACGTGGCAGGATTGCAATTTATATAAATCGCACCTTTGAAAATGTTTGGGTATAACTGTGCTAGGGCACCAATATTGTCGCATCCACGAACTGAAGACGTATAAATCCGGCGAGTATTAATTTTATACCGCTGTTGTAGAGCCAGTGGAGCCATTACACTTATAACAAGTTCCTTAAACCTTGGATATTCTCCCCCTTTGCCAATGAGCCTGATCAATATCATATTCCGTTCTTCCATGGCAGTTTGCCACCCGGTCGGATCTTCAATTTCACTTCCATACAACTGAAAAAGTAACACACCAGGTGGATTGGCAGGATCATAGTTTTCAGGAACGAAAACATTCCAGGTAACTTCTTCATCAATGTCAAGATATTCCGCAAAACTATCGGCTGTTTCCTTTCCCAGAATAGCTTCGCTGGTACTTGTTATCCTGAAGGATCCTGTATTTACTTCTTGTGCGTTGGCAACAAAGCCAGATAGGATTAAAGCAAAAAATGCAGAAATTATATTAAACTTATAATACATTTTATTTCCCCAAAATTTTTTATTTTATAGATACATTGTGAATTCGAGTGTAACACAAAATTGTAATTAATTAACCAAAATCTTCCGAAAGATAAGCCCAGCGCTCATGATCACAGTATTTATCACCAATTTGTAGGAACTTTCGCGAAAAGCCCTCATTTGTAAAACCAACCGATTTTACCAGTGCAATAGAGGCTTTATTACCAGGCTGGATGTTTGCTTCAACCCTGTTTAAGCCTATCTTTAAAAATGCGTGTTCGAGGACCAGATTAATTGCTTCTTTCATATAACCGTTTCCTGATTGCTTTTCATCAGCGTAATATCCAAGACTAGCAGACGAGAAGGGGTCAAGACGTATAGAATTCAGGTTAATAACACCAACAAATTCTTTGGTATCTTTCGTAAAAACAAAAAAGCCAAGTAATTTTCCCATCTTAATACGGCGTATATACTGATCAAAAAATTTTGGATCCCCCGATACGTAAACCCACGGTTCGTGAAAAGTCCTGTTTTTACGTACGAAATCAACAAATATCTTCTTGTGAGACATTGAAGGAAATTGTAGTTCGACCTTTTCTCCGCGGGCGATCGTCTGAGTAAATACGGCTTTAAGGGGTGCGAATTTTACCATGACTTACGCCCCATTCATGTCAACGCGAAAATTTATTGTTAGAAGGAAATCCATGAGGAGGCAAACGGCCAACCTGTCCACGTTTTCCTGTCCAGGGCAAAAGATCCGTTTCAGTGCGTGTTTTTCCACCACGCATTTCCCAACTGATGCCTTCATCTGCGTTAAAACTGATTATATCACCCAGTTTTCCGCCCTTATATTTTTGAAGAATTGCGCCACGCCCTTTCGTCATTTCCGGCATTTGATCAAGCGGGAAAATCAATAGTTTGCGGTTTTGGCCAACAATTGCAATATGGTTATGGTTTTTTTCTATGGTTCGGGCAAGGACGGCTTTATTCTTACCATTTTCAACATTCATAATCTGCTTGCCATTTTTGGTGCTTGCGATAACTTTGTCAGCTTCCGCCATGAACCCACGACCAATTTCTGATACAATTATCAGTTTGCTACCGGGTTCATATTTGGAAAGAGATACAATTTCTTCATCATTGCCAAGGTCGATCATCAATCTGACCGGTTCACCATGTCCCCGGCCACCCGGCAATTTATCCGCACCAATTGTGTAAAAACGGCCATTGCTCGCAAATAGCAGAACTTTGTCTGTTGTCTGGCAATGAAATGCAAATTTAAGTTCATCACCTTCCTTAAATTTGATTTTATCATCAACAGCAACATGACCGCGCATTGCACGGATCCACCCCATTTTTGAACATATCACTGTAACGGGTTCTTTTTCTATTAGTGCATCAAGCGGAATAATAGCCACTTCCGGTGCATCGGCAAATTCGCTCCGTCTTTCCCCAATATCGGTTTTTTTGCCAAAATTTTCACGAATGCTACGAATATCCGTCGCGATCTGCTGCCAGCGAAGTTCTTCACTATCAAGAAGAGCAAGAAGCATTTCCTTTTCTTCTTCAAGATCACTATGTTCACGTTTCAGTTCCATTTCTTCCAATTTTCGAAGGGAACGAAGTCTCATATTCAAAATTGCATCAGCCTGCACATCCGTAAGTTTGAAAGTATCCATCAGACATTTTTTGACGTCGTCTTCTTCACGAATGATACGTATGACTTCATCAAGATTTAAAAAGGCGATAAGATACCCTTCAAGAACTTCAAGACGGTGATCAATTTTTTCCAACCGGAACCTGGACCGTCTTATT
>JAUILB010000149.1 GCA_030432815.1 Alphaproteobacteria bacterium
CGGTGTCAAAGTTGTTAAATCACTTGATGAAGTGAAGCAGGTTGCAAATGATATTATAGGAATGAATCTGGTTACCCATCAAACAGGCCCAGCCGGTAAAAAAGTAAATCAGGTTTATATTGAAGATGGCTGCGCGATTGCAAACGAACTTTATGTAAGCTTGCTTGTTGACCGTGAGAGTAGCCGTATTGCCATTATTGCTTCATCAGAAGGTGGCATGGATATCGAAGAAGTGGCAGCAGAAACACCTGAGAAAATTGTGACCGTAACAATTGACCCGGCATCCGGCCTTTCAGGTTATCATTGCCGCAAAGTGGCTTTTGGTATGGGGCTCAACGGTAAAGCTGCCAGTGGTGTCGCAAAAGTAATTGGTGCGCTTTATAAAACGTTTACGGAGAAAGATGCTTCCCTGCTTGAAATTAACCCGCTTGTTGTTACCGAAGATGATGAGGTGGTGGTACTGGATGCCAAAATGGGTTTTGATGGTAATTCCCTCTTCCGTCACAAGGATGTTCAGGAACTTCGTGATCCTACCGAAGAAGATCCTATGGAGCTCGAAGCAGCAAAACACGAACTTAGCTACATCAAACTTGATGGTAGCATTGGTTGTATGGTGAACGGTGCCGGTCTTGCTATGGCAACGATGGATATTATTAAACTTAAAGGAGGTTCGCCGGCCAACTTTCTGGACGTAGGTGGTGGTGCAACCCGGGAAAGGGTAACGGAAGCCTTTAAAATTATTCTGAGCGATCCTGCGGTAGAAGGAATTCTGGTTAATATTTTCGGTGGTATCATGCGCTGTGATGTTATTGCGGAAGGCGTTGTCGCTGCTGCAAAGGAACTGTCCCTTAATGTTCCGCTGGTTGTGCGGCTTGAAGGTACAAACGTCGAAAAAGGAAAAGAGATCATGGAAAATTCCGGTCTCAATATTATTTCTGCATCGGATCTTGGCGATGCTGCCGAAAAAATTGTTAAAGCAGTAGGGGGAGCAAAGTAATGTCTATTTTTGTAAATGCAGAAACAAAAGTAATTTGCCAAGGCTTCACCGGGGCTCAGGGTACGTTCCATTCTGAACAGGCAATTGCATATGGTACAAAAATGGTTGGCGGTGTTACACCTGGCAAGGGTGGCACGGATCATCTTGGATTACCTGTTTTTAATACAGTTGATGAAGCCGTTCATAAAACCGGTGCAAATGCATCCGTTATTTATGTTCCGCCACCCTTTGCGGCAGATGCTATTCTGGAAGCGATTGATGCTAAAGTTGAGCTCATAGTCGCTATTACAGAAGGTATTCCCGTTTTGGATATGGTTAAAGTGAAACGCGCCCTCCAGGGGTCAGGTTCGCGTCTTGTTGGCCCGAACTGCCCGGGCGTGATCACGCCGGGTGAATGTAAAATCGGCATTATGCCAGGCCATATTCATAAGAAAGGATCTGTTGGTGTGGTCTCCCGTTCGGGAACACTCACATATGAAGCTGTTCACCAGACAACAGTTGTCGGTCTTGGACAGACATCATGCATTGGCATTGGTGGTGACCCTGTCAATGGAACAAACTTTATTGACGTGCTCGATGGCTTCCTGAACGATGATGAAACACAATCAATTATCATGATCGGTGAAATTGGTGGATCAGCGGAAGAAGAAGCAGCAGATTTTCTTAAATCACACAGCATCAAAAAACCTGTTGTAGGGTTTATTGCCGGTCGTACTGCCCCTCCAGGACGGACAATGGGTCATGCAGGCGCGATTGTGTCCGGCGGTAAAGGCGGTGCGGAAGACAAGATAGAAGCAATGAAAAGCGCAGGTATTGTTATTTCTGACTCCCCATCCGAACTTGGAACAACATTAATGAAAGTTCTGAACGGTTAGCATATTCATACAAATGAACAGATAGGCTCGAATAATATGAGTATAGACAGCAAAGAAAACCTATTTAATGGATCAAGCGGGGCATTTGTCGAAGAACTTTTTGCCAGATACACGAAGGATCCAACATCCGTTGATCCGTCATGGCAAGCCTATTTTGAGGAACTTGCCGAAGATGCCCGTATGCTCATGGGTGCCGGCATTGAAAAACCCGGCGCATCATGGAAGCGAAATGACTGGCCGTATGATGATGGTGATGATCTTATGTCTGCGCTTAACCCCGGCTTTGAAGCCAAGGTTCAGGCTAAAAAATCAGGCAAAGCAAGTGAGGAGGATATCCGAAAAGCGACGCTGGACAGCATACGGTGTCTTATGATGATCAGAACATTCCGGGTTCGCGGTCATTTGCATGCAAATCTTGACCCTCTTGGACTTGCTGAAAAACCATATCATTCGGAACTTGACCCTGCGACATATGGTTTTGGGGCAGAGGATCTGGACCGGGAAATTTTTCTTGATAACGTGCTTGGTCTTGAAACGGCGACGGTAAGAGAAGTTCTTGAAATTCTTGAACGTACTTATTGCTCATCCTTTGGCGTTGAATTTATGCATATCAACAGTGCAGAGGAAAAAACCTGGATTCAGGAACGTATTGAAGGACGTGACAAGGAAATTCATTTTACACCGGAAGGCAAGCTTGCAATCCTGCAGAAGCTGACAGAAGCCGAAGGTTTTGAAGCGTATCTTGCCAAAAAATATGTCGGCACAAAACGTTTCGGGCTTGATGGTGCGGAAACATTGATTCCCGCCTTGGAAGCAATTATCAAAACAGGTGGTCACAACGGGATCAAGGAAATTGTACTTGGGATGCCACACCGTGGCCGTCTGAATGTTCTTACCAATGTCATGAGCAAACCATTTCAAGCTATTTTCCACGAGTTTCATGGTGGTTCTTCTACGCCGGATGAAATTGAAGGATCGGGCGATGTAAAATATCACCTTGGTGCCTCTGCTGACCGTGAATTTGATGGGAATAAAGTTCATCTGTCATTAACGGCAAATCCGTCTCATCTGGAAGCGGTAAACCCCGTGGCATTAGGTAAAACCCGTGCAAAACTTACGCAGCGTGACGATATTAACGGTACCAGCGTCATGACGCTATTGATGCATGGTGACGCGGCCTTTTCCGGACAGGGAATTGTAGCAGAAGGTTTTGCCCTCAGTGATCTTCGTGGGTATAGAACCGGAGGCACCATCCATGTTGTCGTCAATAACCAAATCGGATTTACTACAGCACCACATTATTCGCGCTCTTCACCTTATCCTTCGGATATGGCAAAGGCAATCCAGGCACCCGTCTTTCATGCAAATGGTGATGATCCTGAAGCTGTGGTTTTTGCAATGAAACTGGCAACAGAATATCGGCAGAAATTTAAAAAGGATGTTGTGGTTGATATGTTCTGTTACCGCAGGTTTGGCCATAATGAGGGGGATGAGCCATCCTTTACACAGCCACTAATGTATAAACGGATCAAGAACCAACCGTCCACCCGTTCAATATATGCTGACCGACTTATCCATGAAGGTCTTATCACAAAGGAAGAAGCGGATCAGATGGTCAAGGACTTCCAAACCTATCTGGATGTGGAATTTGAAGCAGCCAAAAACTATAAACCTGAAAAAGCAGACTGGTTTGCAGGAAGCTGGACCGGGCTTGAACGCCCAGATGATGACCTTCGTCGCGGCAGTCAAACGGGCATTCACATTGATGAACTGAGGGATCTGGGCCGGTTGCTTACGACCGTACCGGATAATTTCAAGATTCACAGAACCCTGCAAAGAACACTTGATGCAAAAGCACGTATGTTTGAAAGTGGTGAAAATTTTGACTGGGCGACCGCAGAAGCGCTTGCATTCGGTACACTTATTCGTGAAGGGCACCGTGTACGGCTTTCCGGCCAGGACAGTCAACGCGGAACATTTTCACAGCGTCACAGTGTTTTCATTGATCAGGAAACAGAAGACCGTTATGTGCCGCTTGCACATGCCGGTGACGGGCCGGACGCCCACGCCACTTATGAGGTTATCGATAGCGCACTTTCAGAAGAAGCAGTACTTGGGTTCGAATATGGTTATACTATGGCGGAACCAAATGCACTTGTGCTTTGGGAAGCGCAGTTTGGTGACTTTGCAAATGGTGCGCAGATGATTTTTGATCAGTTTATTTCAAGTGCAGAATCAAAATGGCTCCGTTTCAGTGGCCTGGTTGTTTTGCTTCCCCACGGTTATGAAGGACAAGGACCCGAACATTCATCCGCAAGGCTGGAACGGTTCCTGCAACTTTGTGCGGAAGATAATATGCAAGTGGTAAACGCAACTACGCCTGCAAACTATTTCCATGTACTTCGTCGTCAAATGAAGCGGAAATTCCGTAAACCGTTAATTATCATGACGCCAAAATCGCTTCTACGTCATAAACTAGCGACATCGAAGATCGAAGACATGGGTCAAAAATCGGAATTTCACCGTATTCTTTGGGATGATGCGGAAAGTGACCCACATAAAACAATTAAAATCAATAAACCGTCAGGGATCAAAAGACTGGTCCTCTGTACAGGAAAAGTTTATTACGATTTGCTCGAGGAACGTGATAAGCGCGATCAGAAAGATACATATCTGATGCGTATTGAGCAGCTTTATCCGTTCCCGGCGGAAGCACTGAAGCAAGAGATTAAGAGATTTAAAAATCTTGAGGCAGTAGTCTGGTGTCAGGAAGAGCCAAAGAATATGGGGTCCTGGAGTTTTATTGATCCATTGATTGAGGATGTATTAGCGGCTGCTAAATGCAAGGTAACCCGCCCGGCTTATGCGGGACGGAAGGCAGCTGCTTCACCTGCTACAGGTTTGATGGAACGTCATAAGGCTGAGCAGGCAAAACTTATTGATCAGGCATTAACAATAGAAAAAAGATAAAAATAATAAGGAGAAGGTCATATGACCGTCGAAATCCATGTACCGGTACTCGGTGAATCAGTAACTGAAGCGACAGTTGGAAAATGGTATAAATCTGTCGGTGATGCAGTTGCTGTTGATGAAGTGATCTGTGAACTGGAAACTGATAAGGTTGCGCTTGAAGTTACAGCGTCAGCTTCAGGTGCACTTGTGGAAATAACAGCCGAAGAAGGCGCCAATGTTGAAGTGGGCGCGATCCTCGGCAAGATCGATGAAACTGCTCATGGCAAAGATGCGGCAACACCCGCACCGGCCGCAGAAGCAGCACAGGCAGATGAAAAACAGGCTGCACCTGCAGCACCAGCACCGTCTAAATCAGCGGCAACGCAAGCACCGTCAAAGTCAGGATCAAATGCCAGACCTGCTGCTGCAAAGCTTGCAGAAGAAAAAGGCGTGGATCTTGGCGCGGTTACCGGAACCGGTGCCGGCGGTACAATTACCAAGGCCGACGTTCTTGCCTATATTTCGGGTGGTTCGGCACCGGCAAGTTCCGTTTCTGTTTCATCGTCTTCTGACACTACACCTGTTTCCGCAGGGCCGCAGGAAGAAGTAGTTCCAATGACAAGATTGCGCCGTACAATCGCTAAACGATTAAAAGATGCGCAAAATACGGCAGCAATGCTTACCACATATAATGAAGTGGATATGTCAGCGGTGATGGCGCTTCGCGCTCAATATAAGGAAACGTTTGAAAGAAAACACGGTGCCCGTCTTGGGTTTATGTCGTTCTTTACCAAAGCATGCGTAGCTGCGCTTAAGGAAATTCCAGAAGTAAATGCGGAAATCCGTGACGATAGTATTGTTTATAAAAATTATTATAATATTGGCGTTGCGGCCTCAACACCTTCCGGGCTTGTGGTTCCGGTTGTCAAAAATGCTGAAAATATGGGTTTTGCAGACATCGAGAAAGAAATCAGCCGTCTTGGTGGCCTCGCTCGTGATGGCAAACTTGCCATGGATGATATGATGGGCGGAACATTTACCATATCAAACGGCGGTGTATTTGGTTCACTTCTTTCAAGCCCAATCCTGAACGCGCCGCAATCAGGCATTTTGGGAATGCATACAATTCAAAAACGCCCGGTTGTTGTTAATGACGAGATTGTTATTCGTCCAATGATGTATCTGTCGCTTAGTTATGATCACCGGATTGTTGATGGTAAGGGCGCAGTGACATTTCTTGTACGGGTAAAAGAAAATCTTGAAGACCCTCAACGGCTTGTCCTTGATCTATAGAATAATAATAAATGGAAAATCATTATGAGTGATACATATGATGTAGTTGTGATCGGGGGTGGCCCGGGTGGATATGTTGCTGCAATACGTGCAGCGCAACTGGGCCTTAAGGCCGCCTGTGTTGAAATGCGTGGGGCACTTGGTGGTACCTGTCTTAATGTAGGGTGTATTCCGTCAAAAGCCCTGCTTCATGCATCAGAGCTTTTTGATGAAGCCAATGGTGGCATGGAGAAATACGGTATTAAAACCGGTAAAGTTTCGGTCGATCTTAAACAGATGATGAGCCATAAGGATGGTATTGTTACTGACCTTACCAATGGTATTGAATTTTTGTTCAAGAAAAACAAGGTTGATTATGTCAAGGGTCGCGGTAAGGTTGCCGGTGTCGGCAAAGTGGATGTTGATCTGACCGATGGCGGCAACCAGACCATGGAAACCAAGAATATTGTAATCGCTACGGGCTCAGACGTGGCATCGCTTCCTGGTATTGATATTGATGAAAAAATCGTTGTTTCTTCCACCGGGGCGTTAAGTCTTCCGAAGGTGCCAAAACATATGGTGGTGATTGGCGGTGGTGTGATCGGGCTTGAGTTGGGTTCTGTGTGGAAGCGGCTTGGTGCCGAAGTGACTGTGGTCGAATTTATGGACCGTATCACGCCTGAAATGGACGGCGAAGTTTCAAAAACTTTTGCAAGAATACTTAAAAAACAAGGCTTTAAATTTAAATTAAAATCAAAAGTGACCGGTGTTAAGAAGACAAAAACCGGTGCAACAGTGACCATTGAACCGGCTCAAGGTGGGGATGCTGAAACCGTAAAGGCGGATGCGGTACTTGTTTCCGTTGGACGTCGTCCTTATACGGAAGGACTTGATCTTGATAAAGCCGGTGTCAATATGACGGACCGTGGTCAGGTCGATATTAACGATCATTTTGAAACCAACGTAAAGGGCATTTATGCTATCG
>JAUILB010000150.1 GCA_030432815.1 Alphaproteobacteria bacterium
CGCCTTAAAATTGTAGAATTGCCAAATGCGATTATAACAGGAAAATATATACTCCGTGAGACAGACGCTTTTGATCCATTTCTTCAAGCCAAACGACCTATAATTTATAAGCAAAAACATGAATGGCTAATAAACTTCCAGCATGATCTTATAGATCTTGGTACGTCATACGGATTTAATGTAACCAATAAAGCACCTTCCGGAGGCTTATCCGGCCCAAGTATCGGGCTTAGAACTGACGTCGCGGAGCAATGGGTGCAGACTATTGATCCAAAAGCATCATTTTATGTTGAACAAAAAATATTTGATAATATGAAGGTTCGATTTGATGTAAGAAATATTTTTAATGCAAAAACAGCCTACCAAAAAACCAAGTATGCAGGAAATATTTCGGCAGGGATAATCAGTTTTAACGAGTTTAGAAACGCATCACAGCAAAGAGTATACAAATTAACTTTGCAAGGAACATTCTGATTCAATTTACAAATCAAAAAAATAAACAGTATTAAGTCAACAATTTGGAACAAAGGAAAAGCTTATGAAAAAAAATATTTTTAAAATGGCATTAATATGTGCTGTCGTGGAGATGCTTGCGTTTGGATCTTCCAATGCGCAAAATATTGACGATATCATAAAATCTGCAATGGATAACCCGGCCCGGGCAGAGGCAAACAGCTCACGTGATGCAGCTCGTATGCCGGGAAAAGTTATAAAATTTATGGGTGTTATGCCGGGTGACACTGTGCTTGATATGGTCTCAAATGGAGGCTTCTATGCCGAAATCCTTGCCGGGGTTGTAGGTGAAGAAGGGCGTGTCATTGCCCATATGTTCCCTGCCAATGGAATGGATCCTGATGATGCCTATTCAGCGACCATCCGTAACGCTGATCATATGAAGAATGTTGTTCCAATATATGCAAGTTTTAATAGTTTGGAACTTAAAGAAAATACCCTTGATTATGTGTTCTTGATACAAAACTTTCATGACTTTTACTTTGATCGCTTTAATGTAGATGTTGATCGTATACTTGCTATGTATCGTAAAGCTTTAAAACCAGGGGGTATTATGGCTGTTATTGATCACCAGGCTGAAGAAGGTGCCCCGGCAACAACAGGAACAACTGTGCACAGGATTGATGCTGCTTTTGTAAAAAGCAAAATGGCCGAAGCTGGTTTCAAGCTCGAAGGTGAATTAGACATCCTTAAGAACACCACAGATGATCCCACGGTATCGGTATTTGATCCGTCTGTTAGAGGGAAAACCAGTCGCTTTATCCTTAAATTTAGTAATCCATAGAAGTATCAAGTAGATACAAAATCAAATTCCATAGTAAAGGATCGACGGATGTTTGATGATAATAATTCATATAGGTTATATTTGCCGGCGTTGCTACGCCGGCAAACCACAGGCCGATGAACCATATTATTTTTTTAATATCCTTGCGAAACTTCATTGCTTAAAGTGGTAAAAGCATCGTACTGACTTAAAAATACCCTTCCACTCAGATGATCCATAAACTGGCTTTTTTGAAGACGATCCTCTACCGGTCCCTTAACTTCACTTAAATGCAGTTTTATGCCACTGTCGTTCAGGCGGTCATTCATCATTTCTAAACTTTCAAGCGCGCTGATATCTATGAAATTGACCGCGGAACATTGTAAAATCACATGTTTACACGCTTTATTATCTGCAACATGTGCAGCAATACAATTTTCCAGATATCTGATATTGGCAAAATACAGACTTCCGTCAATTCGAATGGATAGTATTTCCGGAATAGTTCTTACCACATGGCGTTTAACATTACGGAAATGTTCCGTATTACCTACCTGTCCTACAATGGCATAATGTGGGTTTGTAGTACGTTTTAAAAATATTGCTAACGACAAGATAACCCCTGCTGCTATACCTATTTCAACGCCTTCAAAAAGGGTCAGAACAATAGTTGCAAGCATTGTGAAAAAATCGCCTTTGCTATATTTCCAAGTGTCAATGATTGGCTTAAACTGAACAAGGCTAAGCACAGCAACAATAATCGTTGCAGCCAAGGTGGCATTTGGTAAATAATAAAGAAAAGGCGTTAAAAATAATGTTGCAAGTGCTATCCCAAGTGCAGTCATTGCGCCTGCTGCCGGTGTTTCTGCACCTGCGTCAAAATTAACCACTGACCTGGAAAAGCCGCCTGTCACAGGATATCCGCCACTTATGGAAGAACCAATATTACTAAAGCCAAGGGCTACCAATTCCTGATTTGGGTCTATCTTTTGCCTTCGTTTGGCCGCAAGCGTCTGTCCAACTGAAACGGATTCCACATATCCAACCAATGAAATAAGTAACGCCGCCATAAAAAGCTTTGTAAAAATTTCCATATCTAAAATCGGCATGGTGATATCCGGTAATCCTGCCGGGATCGCTCCAACAATTTTAACACCTTCTTGATCCAGTGCCCACGCAGCGGTCATAATGATGCTTATGATCACAATCACAACAGGCCCGGCTTTAACCAGTGAACCCGCCAATTTTTTTTCTATATGGATAGATACTAATAATTTTCCCAGTGAACGCCTTGCCCAGAAAAGAAAGATGAGAGATGAAATACCAATAGTAGCTGTTGGCACATTCACATTACTTAACTGGCTCAACAATTCACCCACCTGCTCATGAATAGTATGAGCGGATATTTCAATGCCCAGGATATGCTTTAGCTGGCTGAATGCGATTAAAATACCAGAAGCCGTTATAAAGCCGGATATTACAGGGTGACTTAGGAAATTTGCTATAAATCCCATTTTAAGCAGCCCCATAACAACCATTATCAGGCCGGATAGAAACGCTAACGCTATGGCAGTTTCCAGATAACCAATGGTACCGGGTTCAGCAATCAGACTGACTGACGTCAGCGTCATTAGAGAAACAACAGCAACAGGACCAACAGACAATGTACGGCTTGTACCGAATATAGCATAAAAAACTAATGGCGCGATGCTGGCATAAAGGCCAACCTCAGCCGGCAACCCTGCAAGCAAGGCATATGCTAAGGATTGCGGGATTAACATAATTGTTACGATAACAGCCGCTATAGCATCCGATGAGAATTTTTCTCGTGAATAATCGGACGACCAATCTAAAATTGGCAAGTACTTACCCGCTTTCCAATGTCTAGCCATTTTTACCTGCACCTTTTCTACTCTTAATCGAAGTTACACGCGTCCTGAGCATCATGCAAAATTGGTGAATGAGACAATATTTCAGGTTTTACCAGCCATTCATGCCCTTTCATCATCAGGTCAAAATACATCCACGGCAGCAATTTCTCCTTCATAAACCACGCTAGTCTACTGGGTTTTGTACCATCAAGGATTACTGGTGGGAAAGTAGGTTGCAATTTACCACCGTAGCCAAATTCCGCCAAAACGATCTTACCTTTCTCTACAGTAAGAGGACATGAACCATAGCCATCATAAATAGCAGCTGAATGGTCATTCTTCAAATATGCCAGTAAATTATGGGCAACAACGGGAGCCTGTTTACGAACTGCCGCCGCCGTTTTTGCGTTCGGCGCGGACATACCATCACCTATACCGAATATGTTTCCGTATTTTACATGTTGTAATGTCTCTGGATTCACCTCAACCCATCCTGCTTCATTGGAAATTGGCGAATTTTTCATAAAATCCATCGGACATTGTGGTGGACAAACATGAAGCATATCAAATTCACGTATTTCTTCGCGGGTGTTACCATCAGCATCAGTAATCATAAATGTGGCTGCTTTCTTCTCACCATCAACCGCAATAAGGTTTTCATTGAAGTGAAGGTTTATCCCATATTTTTTGATATATTTTTCGAGTGCAGGTACATAGTCACTTACACCAAACAAGACACCTCCGGCATTATGAAAATGGACGTCTATATCTTTTAATGTGCCTTTTCGTAACCAAGCGTCACATGAAAGGTACATTGCTTTCTGAGGCGCCCCCGCGCATTTTATGGGCATTGGGGGTTGAGTAAAAATGGCCTTACCTTTTTTCAAGCCTTGCACCAGTTCCCAGGTATAGGATGAAAGATCAAACCGGTAGTTCGATGTCACACCGTTTTGCCCTAAGGTTTCTTCGAGACCTTTGACGGCTGACCAGTTTAGCTTCAATCCCGGCGCAACAACCAATGCTTTATAAACTACAGCATCACCACCTTCTGTTAAAACACGATTGTTCGCAGGATCAAATGACGCTACAGCCGACTTGATCCATGTTGCCTTTTTAGGCATGACTGATTGCATGGAACGTTTTGTCTGATTTCTGTTAAAAACGCCACCACCAACAAGTGTCCAGCCAGGTTGATAATAATGTTCTTCTCTGGGTTCAATAATAGCTATATCCAGATCACCGTCTCTTTTCAGAAGACTGGCTGCCGCAGACTGGCCACCCGCACCGCCACCGACAATAACAACATCAAATACATGGCTTACAGGTGTATTATTTTTCCCGGCAGTATCACCTTTTAGGCTCTCAAGTCTTTCCCGAAGCGACGAAAGGTCGTAACCTGCTTTGGATGCGGTTGCCAGTATTGCATCAACCGACAAATTTCCTGCCAGAGACAAAGCCCACAGGTTTATGGCACGTGTTCCTGTTCGACAGTATGCGAGCACTGGTCCTTCATGAGACCTCATTGCGGATGAAAAATCACCAATATCATTATCTGAAATATTCCCTGGCGTAATGGGCAAATGCACATATGCCATGCCCATTTCTTCTGCCAGTGTTCGGATTTCCTCTGAAGACGGCTGTCCGTCTTCTTCTCCGTCAGGGCGGTTATTGATAATCGTTTTAAACCCTTCAGTTTTGAGGTGACTTATATCCGTCTTGGTTATTTGCCCGGATACTGAAAGGGACGGTGATATCTGCTTCTTATCCATCATAAGTTCCTCTAAAGAACGTCAATCGGAATTTTTAAATAGGTTGTACCGTTATCTTCGGCTGGGGGCATTTCACCGGCACGCATATTTACCTGTACTGAAGGCAAAATAAGCCGCGGCATACCAAGCGTTTTATCCCGTTCTGTCCTCATTTTCACGAAAACGTCCTTACTGTTGTTGCCACCCAAATGAATATTATTATTTTTTTCTTCAGCAACTGTTGTTTCGTAAGCAAATTCGTCCCGACCGGGAGCTTTGTAATCATGGCACATGAATAACCTTGTTTCTTCAGGTAGCGCGAAAATCTTCTGTACTGAATTATAAAGTGTTTCCGCACTCCCTCCGGGGAAATCGCAACGTGCAGATCCGTAATCAGGCATAAAAATAGTGTCACCCACAAACCCGGCATCCCCGATAACATATGTCATACATGCAGGGGTATGCCCAGGGGTGTGTATTGCCTTTGCGTCTATATTTCCGACACTGAATGTATCACCATCGTTTAAAAGACGGTCAAACTGCACACCATTTGTTGGAAATTCCGGCTCTGCATTAAAGACTTTGCTGAATATGCCCTGCACTTCAGTAATATGAGAACCGATTACTATTTTACCACCCAAATTCTTTTTTAAATATGGTGCTGCGGTAAGATGGTCGGCATGTACATGCGTTTCCAATATCCATTCTACCGTTAAACTTTCGCTGCTGATGTAATCAATTATTTCATCCGCACTTTCTGTACTGGTTCTGCCACTATTCGGATCGTAGTTCAGAACTGAGTCGATTATGGCACATTTTTTTGTTTCCGGGTCACTTACGACATAGGAATAGGTAAATGTCGGTTCATCGAAAAATGATTTTACAACTGGTTTCATAGTTAATTCCTTTCTTAAGAATCCGTTCTGTATGGATCAGGTTTAATACGAACACGTCCTGCGGTAAGTGCCGTTGAAGTAAAAGGCACGCCATCAAAGTCGGTGTTTTTATGGTGGTTGCTCATTGGTACCGGATTACCGGTCCAGACAGCACTCAGTGCATCCAGAAGATGCGGCGCGATTTTATTCGAAAGTTTGTAATAAATTGATTTTGATTCACGCCTGGTATCCACCAGACTTTCTTCCCTTAACCTTGCCAGTTCCCGTGATAAAAGAGGCTGGCGAACACCGGTTTTATCTTCAAGTTCGCTCACAGCCATTTCCTCATCACCAATTGCAGCAAGAAGCAGCAGGCGGTTTGGATGTGATAAAGCTTTCAAAACAGAGCATATATCAGGAGCAACATTCTTCAAGGTGTTAAAATAGTCACTCATTTTACCACCCTCAAACCTTTGCCTTTGGTGAAATACCAGTCGAGCTGTTCACCTTCTTCGCCTCCGTTTTCCAGTCTTTTCTTTAAAGCCTCCAATGTGATCGGCGGAGATAAAAGCACATCGTCACCGTTTTGCCAGCCTTCGGGCGTAA
Organism: Alphaproteobacteria bacterium; assembly: GCA_030432815.1. Taxonomy (GTDB): domain Bacteria; phylum Pseudomonadota; class Alphaproteobacteria; order Sphingomonadales; family Emcibacteraceae; genus Pseudemcibacter. The sequence continues at coordinate 6,377 of JAUILB010000150.1, forward strand.
CAGTGTCACCAGACTCCGTTGCAATTAGGGCAGAAAGGACACGTCTTATTTCATAAACAGACCGTCCTACAGACATCGGGTAGTGAATTTGTGCTTTGATATCCCCTTCTGGGTTAATAAAGAATACTGAACGTACGGTTGCAGTGGAGCTTGATGTTTCATCAATCATTCCGTAAAGCTCTGCAACTGTTAGTGACAAATCTTCAATAATGGGAAATGTAATTTCCACACCGAATTTTTCCTTAATATTCATAACCCATGCAAGATGGGAATAGATACTGTCTGCAGATAACCCAAGAAATTCACAATTCATTTCCCTAAAGTCATCTGATGCTTTTTGAAATGCGATAAATTCAGATGTGCAAACGGGTGTAAAATCAGCCGGATGAGAAAAAAGTATCAGCCATTTTCCAAGATAATCAGACAGCTTGATCACACCCTGCGTTGTCCGTGCTGTGAAATTTGGTGCCTTATCGTTAATACGCAGATTTGTAAAATTATTATCTTGTGTTTGTTCAGTCATTTATAC
>JAUILB010000151.1 GCA_030432815.1 Alphaproteobacteria bacterium
CACAGCGACAAAGGCGGCGTTTATCTGTGTTGATGCGGGGTATAACTTCAGGGTTGCGGCGGTAATAATACCAAGTGTTCCTTCCGCGCCGATGAAAAGCTGTTTTAAATCATAGCCGGTATTATCCTTGCGCAGGCCGGAAAGGCCGTCCCACACTTTGCCATTGGGTAGCACCACTTCAAGCCCAAGGACAAGTTCACGCATATTGCCGTAGCGAAGCACATTGATACCGCCGGCATTTGATGAAATATTGCCGCCGATCATGGCTGACCCTTCGGATGCAATATGCATGGGAAACTGCATTTCCATGCTTGCGGCGATATCATGGGCATCCGCAAGGATCACACCGCTTTCAAGGGTCATGGTCTGGTTATGCCTGTCTTTTTTGCGCATTTTATTCATACGTTTAAGGCTGACGAGTATCTCATCGCCGGATTTATCCGGCACGCCACCACCGACAAGGCCGGTATTGCCGCTTTGTGGAACTATTTTCAAATTATGTTCATAAGCATAAGATAAAATTTCGGATACACACGCCGTGCTGTCCGGCATAAGCAACAAGGGGGTTTTTCCAAAAAATTTCTCCCGCGGTTCTTTAGTATGTGGTGCGATGACGTTTGGATCATCACTATAGCCTTTCGGGCCGACGATGTTTTTCAAATTTTCCAGATGTTGATCATCAAGTGCCATAACTGTTTAATCCTTCGGTGCTGCGGCGCGCTTCAGCCTATCATTAATGGCAAGGCCAAGTCCAGCGCATGGAATAGGGGACACGGCGATCGTTTGATACCCGGTATTATCAAGTTCACGCAGCATGGAAAACAGGTTGGCGGCGGCTTCGGCTAAATTTCCGCTGGGGCTAAGATTAAGACCCGGGTGGTCGGGTGCTTTTCCAAAAGCCAGAAGGCATTCTGTTTTTTTAGGGCGAGTTACATTCAGCCGCATTCTTGCTTTGGGGGCGTAATGACTTTCAAGCTGTCCGGGTGATGATGGGGTTTTTTCCTTTTCACCCTGTAATACGCTCAGACCTGTGGCCGCTTCAATGTCTTCAATCGTGATGTTCCCAGGTCTTAGAAGGACGATTTTATCATCTGTTATCTTCACAATGGTTGATTCAATCCCTTTTTTACATGCACCGCCATCAATAATCATCTGAAGTTCATCGCCGAATTCCCCATCCACATGGGCTGCGGTGGTCGGGCTGATGCGTCCGGAAATATTGGCGCTTGGGGCGGCGATGGGTTTGCCGTACCGCTTAAGAAGCCAGCGGGCAACTTCATGTTCGGGAACACGAATAGCAACAGTGTCAAGCCCCGCGCTGACAAGATCGGAAAGATTGCCCGTTTCTTTTTTAGGAAGAACCATTGTAAACGGCCCCGGCCAGAAATGCTTTGCCAGAAGTTTGGCCGTATCGTTCATTTTGACATATCTATTTGCCATTGCGACATCATATATATGGACAATTAAGGGATTAAAATCAGGCCTGTTTTTAGCTTTATATATCCCCGCGACGGCGTTGCTGTTGGTCGCATCCGCGCCTAGGCCGTAAACGGTTTCTGTTGGAAAGGATACAAGTTCGCCGCGGGCGAGCAAATTTGCTGCCTTAATATAAGTATCCTCACCCGGGATATAGATACGGCCTTTGATCATTGTCATTGATTATACTTGATTCAATATCTTTAATACTGTTCTATAATTGTTGGGAGATTAGGTTACAACCCTCAAATGGAGTATGAATGCCGACATTAAAAGGGAAAACAGTATTTATTACCGGGGGAAGCCGCGGGATCGGGCTTGCCATCGCGTTAAAATGTGCACGTGACGGTGCCAACGTCACGATCGCGGCGAAAACGGCAAAACCACATCCAAAGCTTGAAGGGACGATTTATACATCTGTTAAGGAAATAGAAGCGGCAGGTGGGCAGGGGCTTGCCTGTCAGGTTGATATTCGTGATGAGGATATGGTGGCCGATGCCGTGGCAAAGACGGTGGATAAATTTGGGGGTATTGATATTCTTATTAATAATGCCAGCGCCATTTCGCTTACCCCGACCTTGCAAACCGAAATGAAGCGTTATGATTTAATGCACAGCGTCAATACGCGCGGTACGTTTATGGTCTCAAAAGCCTGTATTCCGTACTTGATGAAATCTGAAAATCCCCATGTGCTGAATATTTCGCCGCCGCTGAATATGGAGGCAAAATGGTTTGGTCCTCATGTTGCCTATACGATGGCTAAATTTGGAATGAGCATGTGTGTGCTTGGCATGGCTGAAGAGTTTAAAAAACAAGGGCTAGCTTTCAATGCGCTTTGGCCACGCACAACCATAGCAACGGCAGCGATCAAAAACCTGCTTGGTGGGGAAACCGCCATGTGCGGCAGCCGAAAGCCCGATATTATGGCGGATGCGGCGCACATAATACTGACCCGTGATGCGAAAGCGCATAGTGGTAATTTTTATATTGATGACGAAGTTCTGGCAAGCGAAGGCATTAAGGATTTGTCCGCTTATGCTGTAGATCCGGAAGCAACGCTACTGCCCGATTTTTTTGTTGATCCAGTTTAAGGAAAGAAAATGACACAACGACCATGGCTAGATCATTATCCGCCCCATGTAAAATGGGATCAAACCTTTGAAGGAAAGCCTCTGCATACGATTGTTGATGGAACCGCGGATAAAATACCCAATAACATTGCGCTGGATTTTATGGGCAAAACATGGACGTACGGCGAACTTCAATTACAAATCAACCAGGTGGCAAAATCGTTGCAGGATATGGGTGTTAAGAAGGATATAAAAGTGGGACTTTTCCTACCCAATTGCCCGCAGTTTGTTGTTATGATGTTTGCGACGCTTAAAATCGGCGGCACAGTGGTGAATTATAGCCCGCTTTATTCTGAATCTGAACTTATGCATCAGGTTGAAGATTCCCAAACTGATATTATGGTAACTCTTGATCTTGATGCGCTTTATTCAAAAATGAAAAAAATTGCTGATAACAGCCGTTTGGAAAAACTGATTGTTTGTAAATTTTCAGACATACTTCCGTTTCCCAAAAACATTCTTTTCAAATTGTTTAAGTCAAGCGCTATTGCCAAAATAATCAAAGATGAAAGCTATGTGGATTATAATTCCCTGTTTGATAACGATGGATCTGTCAGAGTTTATGATATTGATCCGGATAATGATATAGCGGTACTTCAATATACGGGGGGTACAACAGGGGTGCCTAAAGGGGCAATGCTGACACATTCCAACCTTTATATTAATATGAAGCAGCTTCTTGGGTGGCCACCTGATCTTGAATTCGGAAATGAAAATGTGGCCGCGTTCCTGCCGTTTTTTCATATTTTTGCACTTACTGTTGTGCTTAATTTCGGACTTAAGGTTGGCGCTCGTATTGTGGTTGTGCCCAAGTTTGAACTTGAAGACGCCGTGAAATTAATGACAAAGGAAAATATCAGCCTGTTCGCAGGGGTTCCGACGATGTTTACGGCACTGGCAAACCATAAAGACGCAGATAAAATAGGCATTGGAAAAATAAAAATGGCCATGTCGGGCGGTGCACCCCTTCCGGTGGATTTAAGGCAGCAATATCGTGATCGTTGGGATCTTGATATAACAGAAGGATACGGCCTTACCGAAGCATCACCCGTAACACATGCCAGCCCAATGGGTGAAATTGGCAGCCGGGCCGGATCAATCGGCTTGCCGCTTCCGGCGACTGAAGTTTTCATTATGAACCGTGAAGTGGAAGGTGAGGTCATGCCAATTGGTGAACGCGGAGAAATATGCATTCGTGGCCCGCAGGTCATGAAGGGATACTGGCAAAAGCCTGAGGCGACAGATGCCGTTATGATTGGTGATATTCTAAAAACTGGTGATGTGGGCTATATGGATGATGAAGGTTACACATTCATTATGGATCGTGACAAGGATTTGATCCTTGTTGGGGGTTTTAATGTATTTCCCCGCACCATAGAGGAGGCCATTAATGATCATCCGTCAGTCGAAGAAGTGACGGTCATTGGAATTCCTGATGATTATCTTGGTGAAACGCCGAAAGCATTTGTAAAATTAAGGGCGGCGGGTGAACCTGTTACCGAAGAAGAACTTATGGCATTTATTAAACCAAAAATCGGTAAGCATGAACGGCCATCGCAAATAGAGTTTCGTGACGAACTTCCCAAAACATTGGTGGGTAAATTATCAAAAAAAGAACTGGTTGCTGAAGAAAAAGAAAAATACCAAGCCGCAAAAGCAGCAAAATGACAACGGCGCTGATTACCCATAATGATTGTCTGGATCATGTTTCAACCCCGGGACATCCTGAATGTGTTGAAAGGCTCAGTGTAATTTTGCAGGCACTGGAAGGCGAAGAATTTAAGAAACTGATGCGGTTAGATGCATCGCTTGCGACAGATGAGCAGCTTTTGCTTGTTCATAGCCGGGATCACATAGAAAATATCAAAAACAAAATCCCGATAGACGGCATTGCCATGATTGACGGTGATACATACCTTTCATCAGGGTCAGAAAATGCAGCGCGCAGGGCGGCCGGTGCCATGTGTGATGCCATTGATCTGGTAATGAATGGTGACGTGGATAATGCATTTTGCGCCGTACGCCCACCCGGTCACCATGCAGAACCCGGTCATGCCATGGGATTTTGTATTTTTAATTCAGTGGCCATAGGGGCGATTTATGCGCGCCATAAATATTTCTGCCATCGCGTGGCGATTATTGATTTTGATGTGCACCACGGTAATGGAACACAAACTGTAGCGGCAAATACCAAGGGTCTTTTTTACGGTTCAACGCACCAATCACCACTTTATCCCGGGACGGGTCATGTTCATGATTCCGGGAAAGGAGTTATCGTTAATGTTCCGCTCGCTGCAGGAAGTGGTAGTAATGCATTTCGAAAATCGTTTGATCAGAGAATTATATTGGAACTGGACAATTTTCAGCCTGATCTGATCATTATTTCAGCAGGTTTTGATGCACATGCTTTTGACCCGCTTGCTGATCTTAATCTGGACATAGATGATTATTATTATGCGACACGACAATTAATGGCAGTGGCTAAAACTCATGCAAAAGGACGTATAGTGTCTTCTTTGGAAGGTGGGTACAACCTGTCAATAATTGGCGAATGTGCAAAAGCACATGTTTCAGCATTGATGAACCATTGAACTTTCCGCTATAACGGGGATTAAATCGATTCACGGGAGCAGCTATTGACTAAGGATAAAAACACATCTGTAGATATTCCGGATGATATTAAAAAAATGAAATTCGAAGAAGCGCTAGGCGCACTGGAAGAAATCGTCAGAAATCTTGAAAGTGGTGATGTCTCACTTGAGGAATCCATTGAAATATACACGCGTGGTACCCAACTTAAGGCGCATTGTGAAGATAGATTGAGGGATGCCACAGCCCGTATTGAAAAAATTACCAAATCAGCAGATGGAAGCTTAAGCAGTTCCCCATTGGATAGCGGAAGCTGACTTATGTCTGATATCAGTTTTGAACTGGCAAGAAATTCATTAAATGAATTTGCTAAAACTATTGAAGACTGTTTAGTTGGAAGCCTGCCCAGACCAGATGGGATGGAAGCGCAGGTTATTGAAGCGATGCGATATGCGCTGATGGCTGGTGGCAAAAGATTAAGACCATTTCTTGTGATGCAATCGGCGTCACTCTTTGATGTTGATTTGAAACTGGCCCGTCGTGTTGCGGTTGCCGTTGAATATATCCATACATATTCACTTATTCATGATGATCTTCCGGCGATGGATGATGATGATATGCGGCGTGGCAAACCATCAGTTCACAGGCAGTTTGATGAAGCAACAGCCATCCTTGCAGGGGATGCGCTACTTACAAATGCGTTTGAGATACTTGCTGATGAAAGAACCCATGAAGATGCGCATGTAAGATGCGAACTTATTACGGCCCTGGCAAAGGCAGCGGGCGCGATTGGTATGGTTGGGGGGCAGATGATCGATCTAAAAGCAGAAAATCAAAACTTGCATGAAAAGCAAATAAAACGTATGCAGCAGATGAAAACAGGTGCTTTGATCGTTTTTTCCTGTGAAGCCGGTGCAATTTTGGCTAAAGTAAAAGATGAGAGGCGAAAGGCACTTATCGGCTATGCTGGTGATATAGGACTTGCTTTTCAGATCATTGATGATTTACTTGATGTTGAAAGCAGTTCTGACGATATTGGCAAAACAGCCGGGAAGGATGCCCGGGCCGGGAAGGCGACACTTGTGTCGTTAATGGGAGTTAAAGAAGCAAAGCAAGCAGCAGAGGCAGTGATTGATGATGCCATTAATCAATTAAAGCTGTTTGATGCAAAGGCAGATATTTTAAGGTCACTTGCTTTATTTGTGCTTCACAGGGCTCATTAATATTAAGGTGGTAAAAATAACAGTATGAATGAAAAACCGGAAACACCCCTGCTGGATAAGATTAAGTATCCGTCTGATGTTCGAAAGTTAAAGCCCGAACAACTTCAGAATCTTGCTGATGAACTTCGTGCAGATATGATTTATAATGTATCCCGCACAGGGGGCCATCTGGGGGCCGGGTTGGGTGTTGTGGAACTTACCGCTGCGATCCATTATGTATTTAACACCCCAGAAGATAAGCTGATCTGGGATGTGGGACATCAATGTTACCCACACAAGATCCTGACTGGCAGACGGGAACGCATGCATACTATTCGTAAAGGCGGAGGACTTGCCGGTTTTACAAAAAGAAAAGAAAGCGAATATGACCCATTCGGTGCGGGCCATAGCTCTACGTCCATTTCAGCGGGACTTGGTATGGCAGTTGCCCGTGATCTTAAGGATGTAAAAAGTGATCAAAATGTTATTGCGGTGATCGGTGATGGT
>JAUILB010000152.1 GCA_030432815.1 Alphaproteobacteria bacterium
CCGGTTTGAAAACACGGGCCGCACCCTCTTCGGCAAGCTGATAAAGAGCTTTAGCCAAATGCTTCGCACGCATCGGGTCTTCTGCTCTTACTGTTTGAATATGTTCCGGTGCAAAGCTTGGAATTCCTGTAAATTTAAGGTCTTCGCCTTCTGTCAGACTATCACCAATACGTAAATTTCCATGGTTTGGGATACCAATAATATCACCTGGCCATGCTTCTTCCGCCAATTCACGATCCTGAGCAAGAAACAGTACCGGATTGTGTAAATTAATGGTTTTCCCGTCTCTTACTTGCTTGAGCTTCATTCCCCGTTTGAATTTCCCGGACACAAGTCGGAAAAAAGCAATACGGTCCCTATGCTTTGGATCCATATTCGCCTGTATCTTGAAAACAAAGCCACTTACTTTTGGCTCATGCGCATCCACTTCACGTAATGTGGTCTCATATTTGCCCGGAATTGGCGCATATTTTGTAAGGCCATCAAGAAGTTCTCTAACACCAAAAGTGTTAATGGCAGAGCCGAAAAATGCCGGTGTAAGTGTGCCTTCCAAATAGGCCTGTTTATTAAATTTCGGGCACAGCTCCCTAACCATTTCCACTTCTTCACGAAGCTGTTCCACAAGGTTCTGTGGAAGCAATTCATCCAGTTTTGGATCGTTAATACCTTCACAGATCACACCTGCATCAGGCACATCTCCCTTGCTTCTTTCAATTAAGATCAACCGGTCATTTATAAGGTCATAACATCCTTTGAAATCTCTCCCCATTCCAATAGGCCATGTGGCTGGCGCCACATCAAGAGCAAGCTTATCCGCAAGATCATCCAGAAGATCAAAAGGGTTCTTCGATTCACGGTCCATTTTATTAAAAAATGAAATAACTGGCATATCACGAAGTCGGCATACTTCGAACAACTTCTTTGTCTGTCCTTCGACACCCTTTGCAGAATCAAGCACCATCACGGCACTGTCCACAGCCGTAAGCACTCGATATGTATCCTCAGAAAAATCTTCATGCCCCGGTGTATCAAGCAGATTAAACATCCTCTTTTCATATTCAAATGACATGACAGACGATGCAACTGAAATTCCGCGCTCCTGCTCAACCTTCATCCAGTCGGATCTTGCACGGCGCCGATCACCGCGTGCCTTAACTTCCCCGGCCATCTGAATAGCTCCACCGAACAGGAGAAGCTTTTCCGTAAGCGTGGTTTTACCAGCATCGGGGTGTGCAATGATGGCGAATGTTTTACGGCGATCCACTTCCTGATCAAGTATTGACATTTTATTTCTCAAATAAAAAAAGCTCTTAAACTCGCCGGAATTTAAGAGCTTGGCCCGCTAATGTACAGCGTTTATTTTAATATTAATCCATCCCAAAATCGCTTAGGGCACGTGCTGCATCCTCACGCCCGTTTTTAAGTGCTTCCTTAAGCCAGAATTTAGCACGGTTCTTATCTTTATCTACGCCTTCACCATAAGCATACAGAAGACCTGTTACAAGCTGCGCATCGCTAAAGCCAAGGCTAGCAAGCGGTGTACAAATAGAATAGGCCACTTCAAAATCAGATCTCGTAAACGCTTCAAGGCAACGATCCTGTTTTCTTTCATAATAAGCCAGATCATATTGATATGGATCTTCAGCGTTCGGTATACCCTTGTGGGCTGACGCTAAAGCCTGCGACCCAATTAATGAAGTAAGAACAATTAAAGATACAGACACAAACTGAACAATAGATTTAAACATATTAAAAATTCCTGACTTACTATTTACATACGTTAACTTATTTTTAATAAATCTGATTGGTATTAAGCAAGACACATGCCAGAAATATAATATTTATTTTTTTCAATAACTTAGCATAATTTATGTGATATAATTTTACTTATTTAATAATAATGCTGTAAAGTTTTATTACAGCATGAGCTACACTGTATCATATTGGGAATTTCTAAAAACTTGATGACAAACAATGTTTTACGCTAGTATGGTTTAGACGCTTATAGGGGATCAGAATGAGTAAGTTCCACAGAAATAAAAAAAAGAAAATGGCATCCAATGGCAACAAACGTATAGTCATAATTCTTATGATTGCGGCAATACTGATGGTTGCGTTTCTAGCTATCACATCATAAAACTTACTATTCTATTTTTATGAGAATACGATAATTTATGAAGTTGGTACCAAACATAGATTGTGAAGAATGAACAGCTTGCTGCCATCATATTCCGGTCAATCAGGATGATTTTGTAAAATTTGCAAATGTTGACTGCATTCATCCAAAAGCCAAATAGAACTATTAATTTTATGATTGGAGTATTATTGAACTATCCGCTTATTTGCACGGATATCTGAAAAATAAGCAACACTCTGCCCTCCTGTTGCATCAGTATCACAAAACAGGCCAATATCTGTCAATCTGACACCCAATGCCGATCCCCATAAATGCTCATAAAGATATGTAATATCTACTTTTTCATGAAACCATTTACCGATGTTTTCATCGCCACCATTAGCCACATAATGAGGAAAGGATGAATTTTCAATAAATTTCCACTCGCCCCTTTTAACTTCACGATTACCCCAGATAATTTCCATCCTGTTTTTTTCGCCATTTGGTGCTTCAAAACTTAGAAAAAGCCTTGCCGGTTGATCATCACCTTCTTCAGTCAGTTCGCTTATTTCACTTTTTATGCCCTTTTCTACCATCCAATCCCAACTCAGCACAGGATATTGATCAAGGCTTAAATCTACATAACGAAATAACATAGAGGCGCTGTTATCTGTACTTAACTTTATGGATGGATGTCCGTCTTTTGTGACAAATGTAATATCCATGGGAGAAACAAACCAGAACGTCCTGTGATACCACCCCTCAGCAAGAGGGTTCAGGGGAAGTGGCTTGCTGAAATCCATAATTGAAAAAGAAGGAGAACCGTCCGGTATGAGAACGTTTGTACGTTCCTTATTACCACAGGCCGACAAGATCAAGAGTGGAAATAATAGAAGTAAAACTACTCTTACTTCTATCAATTTCCAAAACTCTTTCATATCATTCCTGCTTTAATGCTGCTTGAGCGGCGGCCAATCTTGCAATCGGAACACGGTATGGGGAGCAGGAAACATAATCAAGTCCCACACGATGGCAAAATTCAACGGATGCCGGATCACCCCCATGCTCTCCGCAAATACCAACCTTTAAATCGCCACGGGTTGCCCGTCCCCGTTCAACACCGATTCTTACAAGTTCCCCAACGCCGTCCTGGTCAAGGCTTACAAATGGGTCCTGTTCATAAATATCTGCCTTTAGATAATCATCAAGGAACCGTGCACTATCATCACGACTTATTCCATACGTAGTTTGGGTCAGATCATTGGTACCAAAGCTGAAAAATTCAGCTTCATTCGCAATCTCACCTGCCTGCAATGCCGCACGTGGCAATTCGATCATTGTACCAACCATATAATCCAGCTTTTCACCTGACGTCTCTATAACTTCGCCGGCCGTTTTACGGATCAGGGCATTTAATATTTCAAGTTCTTTACGCGACCCTACAAGTGGCACCATAATTTCAGGAATAACGGCTTCGCCAAGTGTTTGGGAAACCTCAAGCGCAGCTTCAATAATGGCACGCGTCTGCATTTCATATATTTCAGGGAAAGAAATTCCCAATCTGCAACCCCGGTGGCCCAACATAGGGTTAAATTCATGAAGTTCTTCGGCGCGCCGCTTCAGAAAAGCCAGATCAACACCCATCGCATTGGCCACATCCAAAAAGTCTTCTTCCTTTTGAGGAAGGAATTCATGAAGAGGTGGATCAAGCAAACGAACAGTTACTGGTAGCCCCTTCATAATGGTAAAGAGTTCGATAAAATCCTGCCTTTGAACCGATAGAAGTTTCGAAAGAGCATCACGGCGGCCTTTTTCATTATCTGACATGATCATATGCCGCACATCAATAATACGGTCGGCATCAAAAAACATATGTTCTGTACGGCAAAGGCCTATACCCTCTGCGCCAAATTCACGGGCAGCAGAAGAATCCATCGGTGTTTCCGCATTGGTGCGAACTTTCAAGGTACGTTTTTCATCGGCCCAGCCCATTAGTTCACCAAAATGACCGCCAAGTTCGGGCTTGATGGTGGCTACTTCACCTGCCATGACTTCACCGTTGCTACCATCAATGGTGATAATATCGTGATGACGAATAACACGACCTCCGACGGTAATTGTTTTTTCCTGCATATCAATATGTAATGCTCCGGCGCCCGATACACACGGACGTCCCATACCGCGTGCCACAACGGCGGCATGTGATGTCATACCTCCACGGCTGGTCAGAATACCCCGCGCCGCATGCATTCCGTGAATATCTTCCGGGCTGGTTTCAATACGCACCAGAATAACATCTCCGCCCTCTTTTGCTATTTCTTCGGCTTCGTCTGCTGTAAAGACCACCTTACCACTTGCTGCACCCGGTGACGCAGGGAGACCCTTTGTAAGCACATCCCGATGCGCATCTGGATCAAGCGTCGGATGAAGCAGCTGGTCAAGGGCGCCAGGTTCAACCCGAAGCAGAGCTTCATCAACGCTGATGATATTATCATGAACCATTTCAACGGCTATTTTAAGTGCTGCTGGCGCCGTTCTTTTGCCGCTTCGTGTTTGAAGTATCCAAAGCTTTCCCTGCTGCACTGTAAATTCAATATCCTGCATATCCCGATAGTGTGCTTCCAGCTTTTGAAATACATCTGCCAGTTCAGCATATGTTTCGGGCATACTTTCTTCCATTGATGGCATATCCGAACCGGCCGCTATACGGGATTCTTTGGTCAGGTTTTGTGGTGTTCTGATACCGGCAACCACATCTTCACCCTGTGCATTGATCAAATATTCCCCATAATAAGCATTTTCACCGGTAGAAGGATCACGGGTAAAGGCAACACCCGTTGCACAGTCATCACCCATATTACCAAACACCATAGATTGCACATTAACGGCCGTGCCCCATGTATGGGGTATATTGTGAAGGCGGCGGTAAACCATCGCACGTTCAATCATCCATGATCCGAACACAGCATCAATTGCGCCCCAAAGCTGTTCATTGACATCCTGCGGGAACGGATGGCCAAGCTCTTCTTCTGCTTTCTGTTTGAAGGCCTGGGATAATTCTTTCCAATCCTCGGCCCCAAGTTCCGTATCAAGTACAAATCCGTTTTCTTCCTTATGAATTTCGAGAAGCTCTTCAAAAAGATAATGTTCCACACCCAAAACAACATCCGAATACATCTGAATAAAACGGCGGTAGCTGTCATATGCAAAGCGTTCATCGCCTGATTTTTTTGCGAGCGCCTCTACCGTCACGTCATTAAGACCAAGATTAAGAACCGTATCCATCATGCCGGGCATTGAAACACGTGCGCCTGAGCGAACAGATACCAGCAGCGGGTTTTCCTCATCACCAAATTTTGCACCCACCGTATCTTCAATAACTTTGATAGATGTCGCGACCTGTTCCGCAAGGTCATCTGGATACGTTTTGTTATTTTCATAAAATGCAGTACATACTTCGGTCGTGATCGTAAAACCAGGAGGTACAGGAAGACCAAGATTTGACATTTCAGCCAAATTGGCCCCCTTCCCGCCAAGCAGGTTTTTCATGGAAGCTTCGCCCTCTGCTGATCCATCACCGAAATTATAAACCCATTTTGTCATTTTCAACTTAACCTTCTATCTTTGAAAAATCGACGACCAGATTCATGGTCGACCTAATTTGTGCTAGTAATTTTAATCTGTTTATTCTTGTCTCTTGTTCTTCACTATTTACTGTCACTTGATCAAAGAAATTATCAATCGGGCTGCGTAGTGTTGATAAATGGGTCATCGCCCCTTCAAAATCCTCACTGTTCAGCGCCGCTGATGCGTTCCTTTCAACTTCTTTAAGCGTATTAAATAATGACTTTTCTTCGGCCATAGTTAACAGCTCTTCCTTAATATTTCCCTTATATTCCTTGCTGTCTTTTTTCTCTTCTGCTTTTAATATGTTTGCAGCACGTTTATAGCCCGCAAGAAGATTTTCCCCGTCATCAGTTTTTATGAAATCCTGTAGTGCTGTGGCCTTGGCCATCAACTTTACAAAATCCCAGCTAAACTCGACACCAATAATGTCATGGCGAATACCCTGGTCTTTTGCATAGACCTTAAGGCGATCCCAGAAAAATTGTTCCAAATCTTCTATTTCAAAGGGACAGCCATATATTGAAACTGCTTTTTCAATACATTTCGCAAGATCAATGCGTAGGTTATTTTCAATTATCAATCTGATTACACCAAGTGATGCTCGCCTAAGCGCAAATGGATCTTTCGATCCGGTCGGTTTTTCATTGATAGAGAAAAAACCAACCAATGTATCAATTTTTTCCGCAAGGGCGAGCGCAATACTTACCGATGCATCCGGGCATTTATCTGATGGCCCTTTCGGTGAATAATGATCAGCAATTGCATTCGCCACTTCGGCATCCAACCCTTCTTCGAGCGCGAAATATTTACCCATTAATCCCTGTAGTTCCGGACATTCATCGACCATACCAGTCACAAGATCGGATTTTGAAAGTTTCGCTGCTAACATTGCTTGCTCAACATCCGCACCTATCTCACCTGCTATATATCCCGTTAGGACCTCAAGCCGTTTTACGCGTTCTCCCACAGTTCCAAGTTTTGCATGAAATACAATATCATCAAGGGCGGACAAATGATCCGATAACGTTGATTTTAGATCCTGATCCCAGAAAAATTTTGTATCACTAAGGCGGGCGCGCAACACACGCTCATTGCCATCAATTATTTTTGCCCCGTCATCTGCGGTTTTCATATTAGCAACAAAAATAAATTTA
>JAUILB010000153.1 GCA_030432815.1 Alphaproteobacteria bacterium
CGCAGCGGCCATCGCCGGACTGACAAGGTGTGTTCGGCTTTTGGGACCCTGACGACCTTCAAAATTACGGTTTGATGTGGAAGCGCAGCGTTCCCCCGGTTCAAGCTTGTCCGCATTCATCGCAAGACACATGGAACATCCCGGCTCACGCCAGTCAAAACCGGCTTCAATGAAGATTTTATCAAGTCCTTCTTCTTCGGCCTGACGCTTTACCAGCCCGCTACCCGGTACGATCAATGCTTCCTTCACGGATACTTTTCGTCCTTTTACAACCTTTGCTACGGCACGCATGTCTTCAATACGGCTGTTTGTACATGACCCGATAAAAACCTTGTCGACTTTTATATCTGTAAGCTTCGTTCCTGCTTCTAGTCCCATATACTTCAGCGCACGTTCAATAGCGGCTTTATGATCTGCATTTTCAGCGTCCGCAGGACTTGGTACAATGCCTGTAATGGGCAGCACGTCTTCCGGGCTGGTACCCCATGTGACCTGAGGGACAATATCCGCTGCATCAATAAAGACTTCTTTATCATATTTTGCGCCCGGGTCAGTTTTCAGGCTGTTCCAGTAATTCACTGCCATTTCAAACTGCCCGCCCTTGGGTGCCTTTGGCTTTCCTTTTACATATTCATATGTTTTTTCGTCCGGGGCAACCAGGCCCGCACGGGCACCACCTTCAATCGCCATATTACAGACAGTCATGCGCCCTTCCATAGACATATTTTCAAATGTGGAACCGGTAAATTCAATCACATGACCGGTACCGCCCGCCGTACCGATTTTTCCGATAATGGCAAGCGCAACATCCTTTGGCGTTACACCAAAACCAAGTTCCCCGCTGACATCGATGCGTAAATTTTTTGCACGTTTTAAAATAAGTGTCTGGGTTGCCATGACATGCTCAACTTCGGATGTGCCTATACCGAAGGCAAGCGCACCAAAAGCACCGTGGGTGGAAGTGTGGCTATCTCCACAAACAACTGTTGTGCCCGGTAATGTAAATCCCTGCTCCGGTCCGACGATGTGGACAATTCCCTGACGGACATCAAGCATCGGAATATATTCCACATCAAATTCTTTTACATTGCGTTCAAGCGCATCAAGCTGGGTTTTTGATTCGATACTGTCAATCCGGGTCGCACGATCAGAAGTAGTTGGTACGTTATGATCGGGTACCGCAATAATGGTATCTTTTCTGCGCAGTGACCGTCCCGCAATCCTGAGCCCTTCAAACGCCTGTGGGCTTGTGACTTCATGAATGATATGGCGATCGATATAGATAAGGCTGTTACCGCTTTGCTGTTCTTCAACAACATGGCTGTCCCAGATTTTATCATATAATGTGCGCGGACTTGTCATTATGTTTTTCCTTATTTTTACGCTGCCGATACAAAAAATGAGGCCCCGTTTCCCGAGCCTCATTTTACCTGAGGCTCTAAATCAAGAAGCCTCGAAATTATATAGACGATCAGGTCTTAATTCGCAGACTTCTTATGATAATCCGTTTTTTCAGCAATACGGGCTTTTTTACCGCGCAGGCCACGAAGATAGTAGAGTTTCGCACGGCGTACTTTACCGCGGCGAATCACTTCAATACTATCTACATTTGGCGAATAAAGCGGGAATACACGTTCCACACCTTCACCATAGGAAATCTTGCGCACTGTGAATGAACTATTTAGAGCACGGTTAGAACGAGCAATGCAAACACCTTCATATGCCTGAATACGTTCACGAGTCCCTTCAACAACCTTCACGTTGACCTTTACGGTATCACCTGGGGCAAATTCGGGGATTGACTTGCCCTCTGTGAGTTGAGCCATTTGCTCATTTTCTAATTTTTCAATTATGTTCATAACTTTTTTCCTTATACGGCGGCTCTTTTATACAAGTTTGAGCCATATTTCAATATCAATTGTCACTTTTATTGCGACTATATTCCTTCCAAAGGTCAGGACGTCTTTCTTTCGTCAGTTTTTCAGAACACTGCTGACGCCATTCCTTAATTTTTCCGTGATGGCCTGAGGTCAGAACATCCGGTATTTCTTCACCTTCCCACACTTGCGGTCTGGTATATTGCGGATACTCAAGTAACCCGCTTGTAAAACTTTCCTCCAGCAATGTGTCCGGTTCACCAATCACACCCGGTATTAACCGCACAACAGCATCCATCAGCATCATTGCTGCTATTTCACCGCCGGAAAGTATAAAGTCACCGAGGGACACCTCCTGCACATTACGCTTTTCCAGCACCCGCTCATCAAGCCCTTCAAACCGGCCACAGATGAGCGTTATTCCATCTTTCTGGGCAA
This sequence comes from Alphaproteobacteria bacterium, assembly GCA_030432815.1. Lineage (GTDB taxonomy): Bacteria > Pseudomonadota > Alphaproteobacteria > Sphingomonadales > Emcibacteraceae > Pseudemcibacter. The sequence goes on from JAUILB010000153.1 coordinate 2,316, forward strand.
ATTCCTGAACCATTTTCTGATCCAGCTTCTTGCCCCGCGGTGATAAATAAACAAGCGGCCAGTCTTCACCACTTATATTTTCCAACCTTTTTGCCACCGCCGCATCAATCGCGCGGCCCATGACATCAGCCCGCATCACCATTCCCGGGCCACCACCCGCAGGGGTATCATCCACACTGCGGTGTTTATCCAACGCATGGTCGCGAATTTGCATCACATCCATGCTCCATAATTTTTTTTCCAGCGCCTTACCTGCGAGAGACAGGCCCAGTGGGCCCGGAAACATTTCCGGAAAAAGGGTCAGGATTTGTGCATGCCACATATTTCTTAGCCCTTTTTATTTACCCTTTTCTTTTGAGCGTCCTGCTCTCCGTCTTCAAAAACGTCACGGTTTATCACCAGATAACCTGCTTCCAAATTAACTTCGGGAACTACTTCGTCAGAAAAAGGATACATGCGTTTTCCTTTCTCAAACTCCAGGTTCACCTCAATAATGTCACCGGCACCAAAATTAAAAACACCTTCAACCCTACCAAAAAAGTCGCCTTTTTGGTCTTTTGCATTAAGGCCGATCAGATCCTCAAAATAGAAATCACCGTCTTCTTCAATATCGGGCAAAGACGTTCTCTCTATATAAAGTTCTGACCCTTTAAGGGCCTCCGCCATATTGCGGTCATTAACACCTTTAAGCTTTGCGGCCACACCGCCCTTCACATTATGAAGAATTTCAACATCAAATCTTTTTCCATCGGGAAATTCAGGTCCAATAATGGTCACCGGACCATAACTGGTTATAGATTTGATATCTTCTGTAAACACCTTTAAACGCACCGCCCCTTTGATACCTGCAGAACCAAAGATCGCACCAAGACAAATCATATGTTCACGATCTGCACTGCTATATTTCGGGGCAGCAACCTTCATGGCCTAAGCGTCTTTTTTCTCTTCTTCAGGCGCTTCTTCTACAGCAACTTCCTCAGCAGGTGCTTCTTCTTCCGGTGCATCTTCCGCCGGTGCTTCCTCTTTAGCAGCCTCTTCAGCAGGAGCTTCTTCAGTGACCGTATCTTCAGCCGGGGCTTCTACGACTTCTTCCTCCGCATTTGCGGCTTCTTCAGCTGCAGCTGCAGCTGCCTCTGCTTTTTCCTTTTGTTCTTCAATACGTTCCAGCGCTTTTGCTCCAGGTTTACCTTTAATAGGATTGTTACGCGCTTCACGCTTTAACACACCAGCAGCATCCAGAAAACGGGCAACACGGTCAGTTGGTTTCGCGCCCTTTCCAATCCAGTACTCGATGCGTTCTACATCGAGTTTAATGCGATCTTCATGATCTTTAGGCAGAAGCGGGTTATGGGTGCCCACTTTTTCAATATATTTACCATCACGCGGAGAACGTGAATCCGCGACTACCACACGGTAATAAGGACGTTTTTTTGCACCACCACGTGCAAGTCTAATTTTAACAGCCATTTAATTTTCCTCTTAGCTTACTTAAATCGGTTAATTTATTTAGATGATCCGCTTATTGCTTTGGTAGCAGACCTTCCATTCCTGGTGGCAATTGTCCAGGCAGCGGCATCCGCCCGCCCTTTTTGCCTAATTTTTTCATCATGGTCGCCATCTGTTTCTGCATTTTCATCAGTTTGTTGACTTCCTGAACAGTAACTCCCGCCCCCGCTGCTATCCGCTTTTTGCGTGAAGCGTTCATCAGACGCGGGTTTGATCTTTCCTTTGGTGTCATGCTGTTGATAATTGCTTCCTGACGCACAAGAACGCTGTCATCAATATTAGCAGCAGCCATCTGTTTTTGCATTTTGCCAAGACCCGGCAACATTCCGAGAATGCTTCCCATACCACCAATTTTTTTCATTTGCTGAAGCTGGGAACGCAGATCGTCAAAATCAAACATGCCCTTCTTCATTTTTCTCATCATGCGTTCGGCTTCTTCGGCCTCTATTGTCTCCGCTGCTTTTTCCACCAGAGAAACCACATCGCCCATACCCAGAATACGACTTGCCACCCGTTCTGGGTGAAACTCTTCCAGATCATCAATTTTTTCACCGACACCGACAAGCTTGATGGGCTTGCCTGTTACCGCACGCATACTCAGGGCTGCGCCACCGCGCCCATCACCGTCCATACGGGTAAGGATCACACCTGTCACACCAATCTGGTCACCAAATTTTTCTGCTACATTTACGGCATCCTGACCAGTAAGTGCATCAACCACCAAAAGTGTCTCATGTGGATTAACCGCATTACGAACCGCAGCGACTTCTGCCATAAGGGTCTGATCAACATGCAGTCGACCCGCTGTATCAAGCATAACAACATCAAAGCCCTGAAGTTTGGCTGCTGTTAAGGCACGATTTGCAATATCAACAGGCATTTGCCCGGGGATAATCGGCAGTGTAGGCACATCAATTTGTTTACCAAGAATTTCAAGCTGTTCCATCGCGGCCGGACGCTGAACGTCAAGAGATGCCATCAGGACTTTTTTCTTTTCTTTTTCTTTTAGTCGCTTGGCGATCTTGGCTGTTGAAGTGGTTTTACCAGATCCCTGTAGCCCGACCATCAATATGGGAACCGGTGCCGGTGCCGCCAGATCAATTGTCTTGGCATCCCCACCTAACATTTCAACCATCTGATCATTTACGATCTTAACAACCATCTGACCAGGCGTTACCGACTTAACAACTTCCTGACCAACGGCGGCTTCTTTTACTTTCTTGATAAAGTCTTTAACAACCGGAAGAGCGACGTCAGCTTCAAGCAACGCGAGGCGCACTTCACGCATCGCTTCATCAACATGAGATTCGCTAAGCGCACCTCGTCGTTTCAGCTTGTCAAATATTCCACCAAGTTTATCACTTAAACTATCGAACATATTGCTCTCTTAATTTCTTGTTACCAGTTCATCAGACCACAATTTAGCCACATGATTTTTTCATAACACAAACACACCAGTGGGCGAACCTTCGCTGACTGGTGGGTATCCTTGGACACATGTTATTCACATCCATCGGGAATGGCCGGAAAATATGAGCAAACTATGCAAGAGTCAAGTTCTTGTTTACGGCCCGCTTAAAAAATGTAATATGTGTGCATTAATTTTGAAGTATAAAATAAGTGGATTATGACCTAATGACTATAAACCGGCTTAAAAAATCAATCGGCATCATACTAGGAACATTGTATCTTATCAGTAGCCCAAACGCATTCGCTGGAGAAGACGGCAGCCCCTTTGAAGGAGTTTATATCGGCCTTGCAGCCACTAAAGCTACTTTTGATTCAACCGCCCTTTACAGGGATGCGATGATTGATGGCAACCTGAGTAATTTTAACGGTATTGCCGGGTCAAGTTCTAAAGACAGCTGGGGTGGTGGATTTCTTGCCGGATATGGGCTTAACTATGGTCCTGTTTATGTTGGCGCAGAAGCCGTATTCCTGATTGAAAAAGGCAGCACAACCTATACAGATGGAACAACTGATATCAGGGTTTGGAAGAACAACACCTTCGACATAAACCTGCGTAGTGGTATTACGGTTTCAGATAAGGCATTAGTCTACGGACTGATTGGGTATACTGGTGCCACAATCAAATCATTGGGGACAAATGGGGTCAAGGACGACGATAGTGGCATTGACTATAATACACGTGTAACCGGACTACGGTATGGTGGGGGTGTTGAAGTGGCAGTAATGGAAAATATCGCCGCCAGGATTGAATATACCCGTGCAAACATTAATGATGCTGTTTATCTGGACGGTACGGATGAGTTTACATTCAAACCGGATACATCACGTATCATGCTCAGTGTCGTGCTGCATATGTATTAATGTATTTAAAGTCATAATTAGGGTACAGGAGAGGTGAAAATAATCGGTCTAAAAACCGCTAACATGCTAATTGGCATGGTGCTTTTTACCATCATGATTTTTCTTCCTGCACCGGACGGTATGGAACAAACGGCATGGTATGTTGCTGCCGTGACTGTGCTTCTCGCTTACTGGTGGTCTTCTGAGGCGTTGCCTGTGCCCGTGACATCCCTGCTTCCTATAGTTTTATTTCCAACATTCGGTATCGCTACAATCGCCGAAGCGACAGCACCCTATGCCGCCCCTACAATCCTTTTGCTTCTTGGTGGCTTTATTATGGCAACAGGCCTTGCAAAATGGAAACTTCATCGCCGCATAGCACTCAATGTATTGGTACGTGTTGGAAACAATCCGATCGCCCTTATTGGAGGATTTATGGCTGTAACGGCAATGATTTCCATGTGGATAAGCAACACTGCAAGCACATTAATGATGGTTCCGATCGCGATTTCACTTGCTAATGAAATTGTACCTGAAAGAAGTCCGAAAACTACAGGGTTTGTATTATGCCTTATTCTTGGTATCGCCTATGGCGCCAATATAGGTGGCTTTGGCACGCCTATTGGAACACCTCCAAACCTGCTGGTCATCGCCTTTATGAAAGAAAATTATGATATTGAGGTAAGTTTTCTATCCTGGATGATGTTTGGTATCCCGGCCACGATTATCATGCTGCCAATCGCATGCTATGTGCTAACCAAA
>JAUILB010000154.1 GCA_030432815.1 Alphaproteobacteria bacterium
AGGGCTACATCACCGATAAGGCCTGCGCGCTGTTAAAAGAAAACGGGTTTATCCATACGTTGATTGATGTGGGGGAATATCGGTCCGGCGGCCCGCAGTGGGGGGGTGACCTGTGGCGGATCGGGCTTCTTGATCCGTTTGATCAGGTCTCAATCACGGATATTGTTGAACTGGGTACCGGAGGGTTGGCCACATCCGGGGGGTACGGTACGGTTTTTGCCGATGATGGCAGCAAACACCACTTGTTTAACCCGGTGACCGGGTTAAGCGCCAATCAATATGCTTCCGTCACCGTGATCGCAGAAGACGCAACAACGGCAGACGCCCTTTCAACCGCATTTTCAAATATGTCGGAAGAGGCAATAGAGGCATTTATTAAGGATCATGGTAATCTGGACGTCAGGCTTACCCATTATGATGGGACCGTATCACATGTTATGTCATAAATATTTATAGCTTACCAAATTATCCTGGGGGTAGTCAGAACATAACGAAAAAACGCAGGGTAGAATGATTATCCACGTATAATACGTATAATAATTAGGGAGAACATATGAGCGTACAGGGGCGCATCGTAAAAACGATTGAATCTTTTAAAACCGTTTTTGAAAAAGAAGGAGCGGCATTTATCTGGTCGTTTCTTTATTTCTTTTCCATTCTGACAGCTTATTTCATATTACGACCTATCAGGGATGCGATGGGGATCGCCAGTGGTGTCGGGTTTCTTCCCTGGCTTTTTACCGGGACATTTTTTGTCATGCTTGCGGTCATGCCGGTTTACGGGGCATTGGTGTCGCGTTTTCCACGCCATAAATTTATCCCCTATGTTTATATTTTCTTCATCATGAATATTTTGCTGTTTTGGTATTTTTTTGCAAATGACATCAGGATGGATATCGTCGCGCAGGTATTTTTCATCTGGCTTAGTGTTTTTAATGTTTTTGTGGTTTCGATCTTCTGGAGCTTTATGGTCGATATCTATAAATCCGGGGATAGCAAGGCCCTGTTCGGGATGATCGCATCGGGCGGGACTATCGGCGGCATTTTGGGGCCAGGCATTGTGACCACATTAACTGAAAGTCTGGGTACCGAAAGCCTGCTGCTGATTTCGGCAGCGGTACTTTCCTTTTCCGTATTCTGCGTGCTTAAACTGGTTGGGCTTCGAAAAGAAAACCTCCAGGAAAATTCCAATGACGCAAAGAATGATGGTGAAAAGGCCGTTGGTGGCGGCATGCTCAGCGGGGTCACGGAAATTCTTAAATCCCGTTATCTGATGGGTATAACCACGCTTGTGTTTATTTTGTCGCTCACTGCGACTATCGCATATTTCCAGCAGGGGACGATGATTTATGATGCCTATCCGGATACGGATGAACGGGTGCAGGTTTTTGGCATGATCGATTTTTATGTTTCAATCGGTGCGCTTGTTTTTCAGGTCTTCATAGCGGGGCCGATACTTTCCAATTACGGTGTTAAGGCGGGTATTATCGTCCTGCCCATCGTAACGGTGGCGGGATTTGCGCTTCTTGCCATTTCGCCGATAATTGGTGTCTTTATTATCTTCCAGACCATAAGAAGGGCGTCTGAGTACGGTATGTTTGTGCCGTCCCGTGAAAACCTGTTTAGCGTTGTAAGCCGGGAACAAAAATATAAATCCAAGAATTTCATCGACACGGTAGTGTTCCGTGGTGGCGATGTGGTCAATGGCTGGTTTTATAATTGGCTTAGTTCCGGGCTGGGTCTTACCATTTCGAAAATCGCCATGATCGGCGTGCCAATTGCGGCAATCTGGGGATTGCTTGGCTGGAAACTGGGTAAAACACATGAAGAAACGGAAAAGGGTGCGTAACTTATTAAATGGAGAAATGAAATGGCCGAAAAGCCGGGCGCAATAACCCGAAAAAAATTTTTAAAACTTACCGGCGCAGTAGCAGTGTCGTCGCTTTTGCCGTCGATTGGTGCAAATGCTCAAAATTCAACAATGGCGGGTGATCTTTTACATCGGCCCATTCATTCGACCGGGGAAATGATCCCCGCCGTGGGGTTAGGTACTGCAAGTGACGGTTTCGGGCGGCAGGGAAGTGATGCGCAATATGAACAGCGCAGGAACGCAATCGCCGCTTTGTTTAATAATGGTGGTACCGTGATTGATACATCACCCACATACCGTGGTGCGGAAGCGGTGGTGGGGCGCGCGCTTGAAGAGCTTGGAATGAGGAACAGATGTTTTCTTGCGACAAAAACAAGTATTTACGGAAAGCAGGAAGGCATCCGACAGAACGCAGAATCATTTGAATTTCTTCGCACCGGCACATTTGATTTGCTGCAGGTCCATAATTTAAAAGATACAGATGATCATCTTGAAACGTTAAATGCCCTTAAAGAACAGGGAAAAATCCGTTATCTTGGCATTACGCATGTGCGTTCACGTCTCAACGATGAAGCAGTTGGCTTCATTGAAAGAAACAGGCTCGATTTTATTCAATGCCAGTACAACATGCTTGACCGGTCCATTGAAAATTCAGTACTTCCTGCTGCGCGCGAACATGGTGTTGCCGTGATGGTCAATGTGCCGTTTGGTCGCGGGCGGCTTTTCAGGGCGGTATCGGGTGAGGTCGTCCCCGAATGGGCCAATGATTTTGGTGCGGATACGTGGGCCAAGTTTTTCCTTAAATTCATTCTTTCTCACCCCGATGTAACGGTTGCGATACCGGGTACGGTGAATGATTATCATGTAGTGGATAATATGGGTGCAGCAAAGGGGCGGCTTCCGGATGACACGGAACGCCAAAGAATGATACAATTTATAAGAAATCTATAAAATATACGGAGACAATAATGAACGAAAAGAGTTTAACAAGAAAAGAGTTTCTGAAGCTTTCTGGGGCCGCCGCTGGGGCAGGGTTACTGGCGACGACGGGGCTGGGAGGTACGGCGAAAGCCCAAAATTCAGCGATGGCAAGTGAACTTCTGCACCGTCCTATTCATTCTACGGGAGAAATGATCCCGGCGGTGGGGCTTGGTACTGCGCTTGAATTTGGTGATCTGGAAGCTGATTTTGAAAAACGCAAAGGGGCGATCGAAGCGTTATTCCGCGAAGGCGGAACGGTCATTGATACGTCGCCGACCTATGCAGATGCAGAAAAAATTGTAGGGCGGGCCCTTGATGAACTGAATGCGCGTGACAAATGTTTTCTTGCAACAAAAATAAGCATCAGCGGTCAGCAGGAGGGCGTTGAGCAGAATGCCGGATCACAAGAAGACCTTAGGACAAACAAATTTGATTTGCTGCAGGTTCATAACCTTCGTGATACGGAAGCACATCTTGAAACGATTAACGCGATGAAAGACGCCGGGCAGGTACGCTATGTCGGTATAACCCATTTCAGGGAAAACCAGAATGAGGGACTGGTAAATGCCATTGAAACATACCCGATAGATTTTATCCAATGCCAGTATAACCTTCTGGATCGTTCCATCGAAGATTCTGTCCTTCCTGCCGCGCGCGAACATGGTGTTGCAATCATGATCAATGTGCCGTTTGCCCGTGGGCGTCTGTTTGGCCCAACGGCCGGACAGGGGCTTGAAATACCGGAATGGGCCAAGGATTTCGGCGTCGATACGTGGGGCAAGTTTTTCTTGAAATTCATTCTTGGCCATGAAGATGTTACAGTGATCATTCCCGGTACAATTAATGATTATCACGTTGTTGACAACATTGGCGCATTGCGTGGTCGTCTGCCAACACAGGCGGAACGCGAAAGAATGGTCCAATTTATTGCAGATTTATAAGGAATTAAAATGACAGATAAATACACACGTAAAGAATTTTTAAAACTGTCGGGTGCCGCTGTAGGTGCAGGGATATTTTCAACGTCAATAGCGGGAAGCATTGCCAATGCGCAAACTTCTGACCTGTTACACAGGACAATCCATGCAACGGGTGAAATGATTCCGGCTGTGGGGCTCGGTACTGCGCAGACATTTGGTGATTTATCGCAGGATTTTATGGCCCGTCGCAATACGATTGAAACATTATTTGCAGAAGGCGGAACCGTTATTGATACAGCGCCCACCTATAGCAATGCAGAGATTGTTGTTGGTCGTGCGCTTGATGAACTGAATGCCCGTGATAAATGTTTCTTGGCGACAAAAACAAGCTTAAGGGATGGTGATAAGCAGGATGGCATTGATCAGAACACCCAATCTTTCATTGATCTTAAGACTGATAAAATTGACCTTCTTCAGGTTCATAATCACCGTGGAACCGATGTTCATCTTGAAACCATTAATGAATGGAGGGCAGAGGGTAAAGTTCGCTATGCAGGGCTTACGCATTCAAACCCTGATCTTAATGATGCCGCGGTTACAGTAATCGAAAGTGGCCGACTGGATTTTATGCAGGTCCAGTATAACATTTTTGATCGCAGTGTTGAGGAACGGGTATTACCTGCTGCGCGTGACAATGGTGTGGCCGTTATGATCAATCTGCCATTTGCAAGAGGACGCGTATTCCAAGCAACAGCTGGTAAGGAAATTCCAGAATTTGCAAAAGATTTTGGTGTTGATAGCTGGGGTAAATTTTTCCTGAAATTTGTGATCGGGCATCCTGATGTCACGGTGGCGATTCCTGGCACTATCTTCCCGCATCACGTGGTGGATAATATTGGTGCACTTAAAACCAGAGTGCCAACCGAAGCAGAGCGCCAGCGCATGGTACAGTTTATGGAAGACTTGTAATTGGTCTTTGCAATTCGCTAAAATCACTATATTTAAGAACAAAGGCACGGATTTATACCGTGCCTTTGATTTTACAGGGCACGGTTTCAAGGTGGTTTATGACTAAACAGACAAATTTTTCAATATTTCTTGAAAATAATTTGGCACAATATTCAAGGGAAGCCGCCTATATTTATGAAAAGCCGGTCGACATGATTTGCGTGACAGATGCTGATGATGTTGGAGACGGGCTTTCACGGATCAGACAGGCAACAGAAGACGGGTATCATGTTGCTGGCTGGATTAGTTATGAAACTGGACTTGTTTTGGAACAAAGGTTGCGGCCTTTACTGACTGAAAATCCAAAATTTCCTTTCATCTATATGGGTATATACGAAGACCGTAAGGTTTTGGATACGTATTCGGCCCAGTATCACTGGCAAAATGAACAGGAAAGAATGGGCTACGGCTTATCCAATCTATGTTTAAGCCGGACCAGAGAAGAATACAGCGAAATATTTAACAAAATTCAGGAATATCTTAAAGCGGGTGATATTTATCAGGTTAATTATACCCAAAAAGCCCATTTTGATTTTGAAGGGTCAACAAAAGCACTTTATGCCGCACTTAGAAATGCGCAAGCCGTTGAATATGCAGCATTCATTGAAACGGATGACATTTCGGTGCTTTCATTAAGTCCTGAGCTTTTTATTAAAAAAGAAGGGGAGACCATAACCGCTAAACCAATGAAAGGCACCGGCAGGCGCGGCAGATTTGAACAGGAGGATATGCAATATTCAGCAGCACTTTATAACAGTAAAAAGGATCGTGCTGAAAACCTTATGATTGTTGATCTTTTAAGAAATGACCTTTCAAGATTAGCGAAGAAAGGATCAGTGGAAGTTTCAAAACTTTATGAAATTGAAAAGTACCGAACCCTGTTTACCATGACATCAACGATCAAAGCACAAGTTGAAAAGGGAAAATCACCAGTAGACATTATCCGGTCAATTTTTCCCTGCGGGTCGGTAACCGGTGCGCCGAAAATCAGGGCGCAGGAAATAATTCATGAAATTGAAAATGAACAACGGGGTATCTATACCGGTGCCATCGGTTATTTTTCACCGAATGGGGATATGTGTTTAAGTGTACCTATCAGAACAATAACCATAGACAAAGCAGGTAAAGGGGAGCTTGGAATTGGTGGTGCAATAGTTGCGGATTCCGAAGTAAAAATGGAATACGACGAATGTCTTCTGAAAGCAGAATTTCTAAGTCGGTCTTATCCAAAAATTGATTTGATCGAAAGCATTGGATGGACGCAAAAAGGGGGGTATGACTATTTAGAAGAGCATCTGGATCGGTTGCAAAGGTCGGCAAATTATTATTCTTTTTTATATAATCGCAGTGAACTGGTTGAAAAATTAAATGAACATGCAGGCTTTTTATCATTAACGGATGCTGATCGATACAAGGTAAGGGTGCTGCTTTCAAAGCGCGGGTCCATTTCAATTACATCAGAAAAAATATCTGTGGATTTTAATGATGGGTTGCCAAGAATAGCATTGGCCGCAAGCCCTATTGAAAGTGGGAATCCAATTTATTTTCATAAGACAACATGCAGAAATTTTTATGAAAATGAATTGCGAAAAAAGAAGAAAGAAACAGGTTGTTTTGATGTGATTTTCTATAATGAAAAGAGCGAAATTACAGAAGGAAGTTTTACAAATATCTTCATAAAGAAAGAGGATATTTTCTATACGCCCAAACGCGAATGCGGTTTACTCGATGGGATATTCAGGCAAAAAATTCTCGATGATCCTGAAATAAAATCTAGTGAAACAATTATCCATAAAAGTGATATGGAAGAAGCTGAGCAGATTTTTCTATGTAATTCTGTCCGCGGCATATTTGAGGTAGAACTGCTTAAATGATGCCAAAATATGCGGTTTCTGAAAAATTTAGTTAAATTTTTAACGAAAAAATCCTTTTAAAACAATATCTTATATAATTATCCAGTAAGTCTGGTTTTACGATTTATTAAGATATCTGTTGCATTATAAGAAAGTGAAGTGGTGAGGGAAGTATAAAACTTTTACGACCCGGCCACAGTTTAGTAATCCAGAA
>JAUILB010000155.1 GCA_030432815.1 Alphaproteobacteria bacterium
ATCGAACATATTTTCAAGACTTGCAGCAGGTGTTTTGTTTTGCTCATCCTTAAGTCGATTAAGCCTGAAATCAACGATGCTGCGTGCTTTGGCCTCATCATCAACAACAATAAAGTCATCCCCTGCACCAGGTGCTGAATCAAGACCGAGTAATTCAACCGGTGTTGATGGGGTCGCTTCTTTGACCTGAGAACCCCGATCATCTACAAGCGCACGAATTTTACCCCATGCTGTACCAGCAACCACAACATCGCCAACTTTAAGTGTTCCGCGTTGAACAATAACCGTTGATACCGCACCGCGTCCTTTATCAAGTTTGGCTTCAACGACAACGCCTTCTGCGATACGGTTTGGGTTGGCTTTTAGATCATTTAATTCTGCCTGTAGAAGAATTGCTTCCTCAAGTTTATCAAGGCCCGTGCCTTCCTTGGCCGACACTTCGATATCCAGAACCTCTCCACCCATGCTCTCAACAAACACTTCATGCTGCAGAAGGTCCTGACGAACTTTCATCGCGTTTGCACCCGGTGCATCCATTTTATTAATCGCCACCACTATCGGTACTTCAGCGGATTTCGCATGACTGATCGCTTCGATGGTTTGCGGCATAATGCCATCATCAGCTGCTACGACCAAAATTACAATATCTGTTACCCGCGCTCCGCGGGCACGCATCGCCGTAAAGGCGGCGTGTCCTGGCGTATCAAGAAATGTGATTTTATCACCACTTGCCATTTTTACCTGATAAGCGCCTATGTGCTGGGTAATGCCACCAGCTTCACCTTCTGTCACACTGGTTTTTCTAAGCGCATCTAAAATAGATGTTTTACCATGATCAACATGGCCCATTACCGTAACAACCGGCGCGCGGGGCAGAAGATCCTCCTCCGTATCCTCCGGCCCGGAAAGATCGAGTTCTACGTCTGATGCACTGATGCGCTTAAGCTTATGGCCAAATTCCTCAACAATAAGCTCGGCAACATCGTGATCAACTTCATCACCTGCGCCCGACATTACGCCCATTTTCATAAGAGCCCGAATAACATCGTTTGTTTTTTCTGTCATACGATTAGCAAGTTCTGCAACCGTTATATGATCGGGCACCACAACCTCACGGTAAACTTTTTTAGCTGGCTCAACCAATCCGCTCTGACGTTTTTCCTTGGCACGTTTTCGCTTTAACGAAGCCAGACTACGTTGACGTTCCATATTCCCCGACAGGGCCTGTGTTACAGTGAGCCGGCCGCTTCGACGGCGTGTTTCATCTATACGGCTTTTTTTGACTTCCGGTTTCTTTACCTGTTCAATCTCTTTTTTGGGCACTTCTTTTACTTTGGACGAAGTTCCTGCAGCCAGTTTTGCTGCCGCTGCCTCTGCCTCAACAATCTTAGCCGCTTCTTCTTCGGCTTTTCTTTTTATTTCAAGGTCAGCAAGACGCTTTTCCTCTTCAGCATCCGTTTCTTTTTGAGGTTTTTGTACAGTTTTAGGCTTATTCCTGTTTTCTTCTTCTTCCTTTGCGCGACGCTCAGAAAGTGCAGCTTCTTCTACTGCTTTTCTCTTCGCCTGTTCAGCCGCTCGTTTTGCTTTTTCTTCACTTTCTTTCTGCGCTTTCTCAAGAACCTTGGCCCTTTTTTCACGTTCACTTTCAGAAAGACCCCCCACAGGTTTTTCTTCGACCGGTGTTGAAGCCTGTGCCTTCTTACCTGTATTAAAGGCTGGTTTAATAATGGATTTAGGCACAGCTGTTTTGGTTTCAGCCGCAGGTTTCTGACCCGGCATTATAAGTTTTTTCTTGCGTTGTACAACAACACCACTAGCGCTGCTACCGGCACTAAGCGTTCCGGATGGCTTCATCTGAAGTGTTTTACGTCCAGATGTCGTCAACGGTGCTTTTTTATTTTTATCTTCGCTCATTCTTATATCGCCTTAAAAACCAATATAACCTTTTAACATAAAAAAATAATTATTGGTTCTAATTTATAACCTTTTTTCTTGACTGTTCATAACGGACCATTTCCCGCAACAAACTTTTTCTTAATCCTCCGGGAAGTACTCCTATATGTACAGAATTTTCCCGGCCTGTGACCTTACTTAAATCATCACGGCAAAACATATCGAAAACCTTTAAATTATCAAGCCCCTGACATATTTTATTGCGTCCATTATCCGCACCGTCACTGGCCGCAATTAAAACATTAGTTTTACCGCTTTTCAGGGCCGATCTTACTTTTTCAAAACCGATGACCAGCAAACCGGCTCTATTAGCAAGACCCAAATATTCCAGGCACCTTCTTTTTAAAAGAACTTCCACCTGCTCCAGTAAATCTTCCGGAACGAAACTCTTTACCTTATTATCAGCGTCCGGCCTATTTATGTCTTTTTGCAACTTGCCCGAAAATGCCAAATCACCAAAACGTATCAATAGTTTTTTTTCGATAGCCTTTTCCAGCACCTCTCGATCCGCATGTACCCAACATCCCCTTCCTGGAAGTTTTGCTGCTACATCCGGCATAATTTGGCCGGATGGAGCACAAACGAATCTTATTAATTCAGGTGACGAATAAACATCTCCTGTGACCAGACATTTTCGCATTCTTACTTCCTTGGCCACTAAACATTACCTTATTCCGCAGTCTCAGGTACGGTTTCTTCTGTTTCACTTTCTTCTTCGTCTTCAAACCAGTGCGCCCGTGCCGCCATGACCATTTCATTGGCCTGATCAAGTGTCAGGTCATAATCACGTAAAATTCCGTCTTCCGGACTTGTAAGTTCATCACCTGCCAGATCACCAAAATCATCAAGCGTTTTTATTCCGGCTTCGCCAAGTGTTACCAACATCGGAGGTGTAAGCCCTTCAACTGCTGCCAGTTCATCACTAACACCGAGCTCAACCCTTTTGATTTCTGCCGCCTCGGCGATTGAACCAAGTGCTTCCCTTGCACGAGACTGCAATTCTTCAACGAGTCCTATATCGAATCCTTCAATCCCCGCAAACTCTTCCGGTGCTACATATGCTACTTCTTCAAGATTTCGGAACCCTTCTCCTACAAGAAGAAGTGCAAGAGTTTCATCAACATCAAGGCTTTCCATAAAGAGCTCACTACGTTCTTTATATTCTGCCTGACGACGCTCACTTTCATCAGCTTCCGTCATAATGTCCACTTGCCACCCCGTTAACTGCGATGCAAGGCGCACATTTTGACCACGTCGACCGATGGCTAAACTCAGTTGATCCTCACCAACCACAACATCCATCCGACCAGCATCCTCATCAATCACAACTTTTGTAACACTGGCAGGGGCCAGAGCGCGAATAATATAAGTCGCAGGATCTGGAGACCACTGAATAATGTCTATTTTTTCACCTTGTAATTCTTCAACAACTGCCTGTACGCGACTTCCGCGCATACCAACACATGCCCCAACAGGGTCAATGCTTGGATCATTGCTTGTTACAGCTATTTTCGCTCTGCTACCCGGATCACGGCTAACACCGACAATTGCTATAATACCGTCATATATTTCCGGAACTTCACCAGCAAAAAGTTTTGCCATGAAATCGGGATGACTTCTTGACAGGAATATTTGAGGGCCTCTCTGTTCTTCACGTACATCAAGTATAATTGCCCTGACGCGTTCTCCATTTCGAATATGCTCACGGGGAATAAGCTGATCACGACGTATTATAGCCTCCGCAGATCCGAGATCTACAATCACATTTCCGTATTCAACCCGCTTTACCACGCCGTTTATAAGATCGCCAATTTTGTCCTTATATTCCTCATACTGGCGGGCGCGTTCTGCTTCACGGACTTTTTGTACAATAACCTGTTTGGCTGTTTGTGCCGCAACACGACCAAAATCAATTGCGGGAAGTTCATCAGCCAGTATGTCTCCAATGGCCGCGTTTTCCTTGAACTGGCCGGCATCCTCAACCGTAATTTCCGTCGAATGATTTTCCACATTTTCAACAACTTCGAGAACGCGGTAAAGTTTTATATCCCCCGTTTTTCGGTCTATATGCGCTTTAATCTCGTTTTCCATACCGTACCGGGACCTCGCGGCTTTTTGAATAGCTTCTTCCATGGCCCCAAGAACTATTTCCTTGTCAATGCTTTTCTCACGTGCGACTGCATCGGAAATTTGTAATAGTTCAAGTCTGTTTGCACTTACTGCTGTCATACTTTTTGCTCCAGTATTAAAAAGTGGATCCCTTTGGCACCACTATCATCCTTTTCTTACGGTAATTTTACACTATGATGGCTTAGCTGTTGCCATGGCCACCAATTCATCGGTCATTACCAGTTTTGCTTTCAGAACGTCATGAAAATTGAGCTTAAGCTGTTCTCCATCAACATCCATTAAAATTAAATCTTCTTCCGTCCCAAGTAATATGCCGCGGTATCGTTTCCTGTTATTAACAGCCTTTTGCATTTCAACTTTGGTTTCATATCCCGCATAATTTGTGAAATCCTTTAACCGTGTTAATGGCCTGTCTAGACCGGGTGAACTGACCTCAAGCACATATTCACTTTCTATCGGATCTTCTACATCAAGTATCACTGAAATTTCGCGGCTTATTTGTGCACAGCCATCAACTGTCATCGTACCATCTTCTGCTTCAGCCATTATCTGCAAAGTTGACGCTTCCCCGCGTGGAGAGCTGAACATCTGCACGCGCACAAGTTCGTAACCCAACGCTTCTATTGTTGGTTCAATCAGCTTCGCAATTTTATTCGTCAAACCAGATGACATTATCACAATCCAATATTCTTATGGATACAAACAAAAAAGCAGGCCAGTGAAACACTTGCCCGCACCAAAAATTTAAAATTTCAAGTGATTCGGATTCCTATATATATAGAGTAATTTTAGGGAACTTCAAGCCCTTTATTATTACCCGATTGCTGACATTAAACTATTCAGTTTAGTTTCAAGAGGATTTTCGGCGAAAGGTTAAATATGCGCTTTTCCGTCCTTCTCTCAAAGCTTTCAATTCATATCGCGTCGCCGGCCAGTCGGGTGGCCTAATGTGCCAATCCGCTGGGCCGTCCGATAACCATTCAAAATTCTCATTTTCCAGCAATCTTGCTAATATCCATCGACAGTAATCATGATGGTCTGTGCCTATTCTCAGTTCAGAACCAGGTTTTAACAACTTGGAAAGCACCGCAATATTTCCTGGACTGACAACCCTTCTTTTATAATGTCTTTTTTTTCGCCAGGGATCTGGAAACAGAATAAAGGCACGAGATATTGAATTTGCCGATAAAGCATCCATTAGCAAACGCGCGTCATCCATAAAAATGCGAATATTATGAACATCTTCTTTTACCATCTGATCAATAAGGCCCGATACGCCGTTGACAAATGGTTCGCAACCAATAAACCCTATATCGGGGTTTTGCTTTGCCTGCGCAATAAGATGTTCACCTTTACCGAAGCCGATTTCCAACCAGACATTTTTTGGATTATGATCAAATAATGTCAAAGGGTCCAAAAAAGCATTTTCGTCGACTTCAATCGAATATCTGGGGAAAAAAGTCTCAAAACGTTCAGCGCTTGCCTTTTTTAGAGGCTTGCCATGACGGCGGCCATAGATACGGCTTCCCTGAATATTTTCAAGTGTTTTCATAAATACAGTTTATGATTTACCGTCGCCGGGTCAATATTAAAACTCTGCTTTTAAAGCATCAACCAGATCTGTTCTTTCCCATGAAAAACCACCGTCTGCTTCAGGGTTTCTGCCGAAATGCCCATAAGCCGCGGTACGTTCATAAATAGGTTTATTGAGCCCCAGATGTTCACGAATTCCACGGGGACTAAGATCCATGATATCAGCAAGTACTTTTTCAAGCTTTGCGGGATCCACATTTCCTGTTTGATGGAAATCTACATAAAGCGAAAGTGGTTTTGAAACACCAATCGCATAGGCTAGCTGGATTGTACATTTATCAGCAAGCCCGGCAGCGACAACATTTTTAGCAAGATATCTGGTTACATAGGCCGCTGAGCGGTCAACTTTTGTCGGATCTTTCCCTGAAAAAGCACCACCACCATGTTGTGCTGCACCGCCATATGTATCCACAATTATTTTACGCCCCGTCAGACCGGCATCTCCATCCGGACCACCAATGATAAACTGACCGGTAGGATTAATATAAAGTTCTTCTATTTCAGATGCCCAGCCTTCCGGCAGTATTTTTTCGATATGGGGCATAACGATTTCACGAACACGTTCCTGACTCACATCAGCTGCGTGCTGTGTTGAAACAACCACTGACGTTGCACATACCGGTTTTCCGTTTTCATATCTTAAAGTAACCTGACTTTTTGAATCTGGTCCAAGTTCCTTATTATTATTGGCATGACGCTCTTCGGCCATTGATTTAAGAATACGATGAGAATAATCAAGCGTAGCCGGCATGAGGTTTTCTGTTTCATTTGTTGCATAACCGAACATTATGCCCTGGTCCCCGGCACCTTCATCTTTATTACCCGAAGCATCAACACCCATCGCAATATCCGATGATTGTTCATGTACGTGAACAGTGACTTCCATATTTTTCCAATGAAACCCTTCCTGCTCGTAACCAATATCACGCACGGCGTCTCTTGCCGCTTGTTCCATTACATCTTTTGTAATGCTTTTCGGACCACGCACTTCACCAGCCAGAACCACTCTATTCGTGGTTGTTAAGGTTTCAACCGCAACCCTTGCTTCAGGCTCAGCCGCAAGAAATATATCCACGATGGAATCAGAAATCCGGTCAGACACTTTATCCGGATGTCCTTCTGATACTGATTCACTTG
>JAUILB010000156.1 GCA_030432815.1 Alphaproteobacteria bacterium
GCTGCGTGCGATTGGTGTGGAAACTGGTGGTTCAAACGTACAATTTGCGGTCAATCCAGCTGATGGTCGCCTTGTGGTAATTGAAATGAACCCGAGGGTTAGCCGTTCTTCGGCACTGGCCTCCAAAGCTACCGGCTTTCCGATTGCAAAAGTTGCTGCGAAACTTGCTGTCGGATATACACTTGATGAGCTTTCAAATGAAATTACCGGCGTAACTCCTTCATCCTTTGAACCTACAATAGATTATGTGGTTACAAAAATTCCCCGCTTTACATTTGAAAAATTCCCGGATTCTGCGCCAACCCTAACCACTGCCATGAAGTCAGTAGGCGAAGCCATGTCAATCGGCAGAAGTTTTCCGGAAAGCCTGCAAAAAGCGCTCCGGTCAATGGAAACAGATCTTACAGGTTTAAATGAAGTTGATATTCCGGGATATGATCGGGATATCGGTGACATTAATGCTGTCAGAGCCGCGCTTGCAGAGCCAACAGCAGATCGTTTATTGATTATGGCACAGGCCCTTCGCCTTGGGATGTCCACCGAAGAAATTCATACAATCGCAAAATATGATCCGTGGTTTATTGATCAGATCAGATTAATAATAGATGCGGAAGAAAATGTTAGGCAGAATGGTCTGCCAAATGACAAAGCAGGATTTATGGAACTTAAATCGCTTGGATTTGCCGACGCGCGTCTTGCTGAACTCGCTAACCTTGACGAACAGGAAGTTACCAAAAAACGTTTGGCACTTAATATTCGCCCATCTTTTAAACGTATCGATACGTGTGCAGCCGAATTCGCATCACAAACCCCTTATTTATATTCTAGTTACGAACATGATGTGGCTGACATAGCTGAATGTGAAGCCGACCCAACCGATAATAAAAAAGTAATAATTCTTGGGGGTGGCCCAAACCGTATCGGGCAAGGTATTGAATTTGATTATTGTTGCTGTCATGCTGCATTTTCACTCAGTGAGCAAAATTATGAAACCATCATGGTCAATTGTAACCCGGAAACGGTATCCACAGATTATGACACATCGGATCGTCTTTATTTTGAGCCGTTAACGGCAGAAAATGTCATTGATCTTATTCGTCGCGAACAGGAAAAAGGTGAAGTGATAGGTGTGATCGTTCAGTTCGGTGGACAGACGCCCCTTAAGTTATCACATGCGCTGGAAGCTGCTAACATCCCAATACTTGGTACATCACCCGACTCAATCGATCTGGCAGAAGACAGGGAAAGATTTCAGGATCTTGTAAATCGCCTTAATCTTAAACAGCCGGAAAATGGCCTGGCCACAACAACAGAAGAAGCCGTCAGGATCGCAGAAAATATAGGCTACCCAATTCTGATCCGACCTTCCTATGTACTGGGTGGACGGGCAATGGAAATTGTCTATGATAAAGCCTCTCTCGAAAGATATATGAAACAAGCGGTAAGTGTTTCCTGGGACAGTCCGGTTCTCATAGATAAGTATCTCGGCGGGGCGACTGAAATTGATGTTGACGCTCTATGTGACGGCGAAGAAGTTCATGTCGCTGCAATCATGCAACATATTGAGGAAGCCGGTGTTCATTCCGGTGACAGTGCCTGTTCGCTTCCTCCCTATTCACTTAAAGACAGTGTTATGGATGAACTGGAACAACAAACCAGAAAGCTTGCATTGGCGCTTAATGTACAGGGTCTTATGAATGTACAGTTTGCTGTAAAAGATGATGTAGTTTATTTGATCGAAGTAAACCCGCGTGCTAGCCGCACTGTACCATTTGTTGCTAAAGCAATCGGCGCGCCGATTGCTAAAATAGCGGCGCGCCTGATGGTGGGCGAGAAACTTAAAGATTTCGACATTCCGAGTTATCGTACCAAACATGTAGCCGTAAAAGAAGCCGTACTTCCTTTCAATCGCTTCCCGGATGTTGATATTCTGCTTGGCCCGGAAATGCGTTCAACGGGAGAAGTCATCGGGCTTGATGACGATTTTCCACGCGCCTTTCTTAAATCACAGATCGCGGCAAACACTCATCTGCCTTTGAAAGGCAATGTCTTTATCTCAGTCAAAAACCGGGATAAAGCCAAAATGATTACACCTGCACGCGAACTGGTTGCTATGGGATACAAGGTAATTGCAACTGGAGGCACGGCGGAGTATTTGAAAGAAAACGGCATTGAGGTCACCCGCATAAATAAAGTACTTGAAGGTAGACCCCATATCGTAGATGCAATAAAAAATGATGAAATTGATCTAATTTTCAATACGACAGAAGGTGCACAGTCCATCAAGGACAGTTATGCACTCAGAAGAACTGCTTTATTAGGAAATATTCCATATTATACGACCTCACGCGGGGCTATTTCGGCAATGGAAGCAATAAAAGTCTTGAAATCTTCGTCTCTTGAAGTTAAACCCCTTCAATCTTATGTGTAATTGGTTGAATATTTAACGAAAAAACACTGTGAAGTTAAAACCGCATTTGTGTCTTTCGCTCAAATGTGCCAATATTTTTTTGAGTTAACCTTTTTTGAATAGAGAAAATAAATGGTAGAAAAAGTTCCCATGACAATAGCGGGACATCAACGCCTCGAAGAAGAACTTAAACACCTTAAACACACCGAAAGGCCGGCTGTTATTAAGGCGATTGAAGAAGCACGGGCGCATGGTGATCTTTCTGAAAATGCCGAATACCATGCCGCAAAAGAGCAGCAGGGTATGATCGAAGGTCGTATCCAACAAATTGAAGATAGTTTAAGCCGTGCAGAAGTAATCGATCCAAAAGATTTATCTGGATCAAAGGTTGTATTTGCTTCTACGGTTACGATCGCTGACGAAGATGATAAAGAATCCACATATCAAATTGTCGGCGTTGATGAAGTAGATGTTGCTGCGGGTAAGATTTCCTATAGTTCACCAATAGGGCATGCCCTGATTGGAAGAAACCTTGGTGATGAAGTGGAAGTTAAAACACCAAGCGGCGAAACATACTATGAAATAGTAAAAGTCGAATTCATCTGACACCCAAAGAATAAATAAAAAGCCGCAATATTAGCGGCTTTTTAGGGGGCTATACCGATTACATCATCTAGTGTAAATGGTATACCAGATCTATCCTTGCCACACCGAATACTAAGCGAGGTTTTAACATTTGCAACATTTGGAGCAGGCGTTAAATGTGTAGTGAGGAAAGTCTGAAAATGATTAAGGTCGCGGGCGACAATTTTTAAAATAAAATCAATTTCACCATTAAGCATATAAGCTTCCCTGACCATGGGCCATCCTCTAACCAGTTCTTCAAACGCTTTAAGGTCTGTTTCTGCCTGACTATGAAGTCCTACCATTGCAAATACAACTAAATCATACCCAAGTTTTACCGCATTTAAGTCGGCATGATAGCCTTTTATAAACCCTGCATCTTCAAGTGCCCTAACCCGGCGCAAGCATGGAGGAGCGGTAATACCAACTCGCTGTGCAAGATTGACATTGGTAATTCTGCCTTCTTCCTGTAAAACCTTCAGAATTTTTAAATCAATTTTATCCAGTTTGAATTGCTGCATCATTATTTCTTACCTGTTCACTGAAAAACGTATAAGTAATATTATATCAAAGTTTATATCTAAACTGAAATATTATATTATTTTCACTTAAAAAAGCATAAGATTGTTAAATACAAAGATTCTCAAAAAAATAATGTATTTTTTACAACGTTAACCATAGCTTTCACTGGATATGATCAGGATATCACGCTATATTGAACGCGGAGAAGGCTTAAAGTGATAGCGCATAATTAATCACAAGGAAATATACACATCTTAACTACACTTTCGTTCAAAATATTTAAGGCAGTTTGTTAGGTAGAGTATTTTATAGGGGACGTTGGGCAAATGGTGCAAAATAAAGCACAATTTGATGATAGAATTAGAAATCTACTGGCACTTGCAGAAGATAATTCTGCAGAAAGCCGGACACTTCTCTTTTCACATATTTGCGACTTGTTTCTTCAGCAAAGACCGATGGAATCTGAAAATCAGGTTCGCATGCTGCTTGAAATCATTAACGAGCTTATCAGTGATGTTGATATTGGAATTCGAAAAGAGCTATGCGATATCCTGCTGAACATAGATAATCCACCTGAAGAGCTTATTAAATTAATCAGCGAAGATGTTGTTGAGGTTTCAGGAAGGTTGCTGGAGGTGGCGACCATTGACGACGAACAGCTGTTATATCTGATAAAATATGCTTCTGATGAGCACCGGGAACATATTGGCAGGCGTTTTGGACTTTCGCCCATCATAAGACGGGAACTTGATAAAAAAATAAGACAGGATCATCGTCTTAAAGAAGAAGTCAAAGAACTTGTTGCTCTCGCAGAAACAAATAAGATAAGCCTTAAAGCGCTTGATGACGCAGAACAGAACTCCACTGAGCTGAACGAGGATGCTACTGCCAATATTCTGGAAGTACTGCGCAGTAAAAAATACACGACCCATAAAACTGAGATAGTAACTTCAGAAGAAGAAACCGTTGAAGAAACGGAAGATACCAGTGAAAAAACCAGTGACAAAATTAGTCTGATATCCAGAATAATCGAAAAAAAGATTGCAGAAAAAGAACCGGGTGAAGAGCAGCCGGAAGATGAAGATATAATATCAGATCACCTGGAAGATGATGAGGCTAAACCCAATATTGAATTTAAAAAGCCTCACGTTATCCCAACCACTAAAGACAAAGAATTACATAGTGCCAATGATCAAAATAACCCTGATGAACTTATTCTCGATCATGAGGCACCCCAAGGTGGGCCAACAACAATTTCCGATGAATGGTTTTGGGAAATAGATCGTTATGGGAATATTAAATATCTATCTGAAAATGCGCAAAGCATTTTCCTACAATCCCCTGATGATCTGGTGGGCGAGGATTTTCTCTGCTTATGGCGAAGACAAGGTGCAATTGACAGTGACCCCAGCGAATTTATTGCATTATTTGAAAAACGACAGCCATTTCGGGATGAAGCATTTGATTTCGAGATGGCACCAGGAATATTCCAATCACATTTATTAAGTGCTGTTGCAACTTTTGATCTTGATAATGGACGTTTTACGGGATTTCGCGGAAGTGCGCATTTGCTAAGTGCTGAAAATGAAAAATATGAAATTGCCAAAACAAATGACAATGAAATTCATGAAGATGAAAAGAATAATGTAAATGATGACAGTGAACTTGTTTTAACATCCCCATTATCTGAAAAGGATGATGATGCTCATCTGCCGGAATTTTCCGGTAGCTTAGTTGATGAAAACGCTTCCCTTGTAAATCATGAACATGATACTTCATCAGATTTTTCATATGATCAACCAAACAAGTCTGAAAACCAGGACGAAGTTGCATCAGAACTTCTACACAATTTGTCACACGAATTCAGGACACCATTAAACGCCATTATCGGGTTTTCCCAAATGATAGATAATGAAATGTGGGGCCCGGTTAGCGAAAAATACAGAAAGAATACAAAAGATATCATTAATGCGGCAAACCATCTAAAAGAAGCTGTCAACAATATCCTGGATTCAGCCAAACTGGATGCCGGACTGATAGAACCCACGCCTGAATCATTTTCCTTAAAGTCCGTTATACAGGATGCGTTTGAAGCGATATCGCCGATACTCGAAAGCAGAGAAATAAAGGTAACTGGAATAGACGATAATATTGATGTGATCCTTTATAATGACAAACATTGTATAATGCTCTGTCTCATTAAAATCATAACTTTTGCAACAAAACAGGCAACAATTGGTGATGAATTGCGTGTTTCTGTACTTGTTAATTCCAATGCCCAGGTTCGCATTGAAATACCTCTTCTAAACCAGAATATTGATGAATCTAAAGCACAGGATTTATTTAAAAAGACCTATAATCTTAATAAAATGGGCGAGGAAGATAGTCATACCAATTCCGATTTTAAGACAAAAATAGCCTCTGGGTTTGGATTATCAGTCGCACAGGATGTTGCAAAATTAGTGGGCAGCTCACTTTCAACAATGTCTGAGAACGGCAAAGTTACCCATGTTGTATTAACAATTTCTACCTACCCTGTTTGAATTAACCTATTGTGAACATTTGTTTAATCATACTTTCAAACTTTAGACTGGAAGTTTTCCACAAAATAACAATCTTCTAATAGTTAAATTTTTAATTAAATTTATTTTAAAATAAACATGTAAGTCATTGTTATATAAAAAGAAAAAATCATTACCATTAACCTTTTGTTCATAATATTTCTCCATACTGATTCCTGCAAACAAGATATTTTATATTTAATGCAGCAAACTATAGACATAAATGGAGTAAGAATATGACTAAATTATTTGCTAAACTACACAAGTCTGAAAAAGGCGCTACTGCTATTGAATACGGTCTAATCGCAGCACTCGTTGCTGTTGCAGCGATCGGTGGTATGACAGCTGTGGGTGATTCACTTGATGCAACATTCACATCTGTTTCAGGCGACCTAGATGCCGCTACAGCACCAGCACCTGCACCTGCACCTTAATAGCAAGCAGTCAGGTTAATTATAAGATAAAGGGCCTTGCTTACAACAATAGTAACAAGGCCCTTCTATTATCCAAAATATCAACACATTCAAAATTAGGGGACTGAGATGAAAAAAATAAAATCATTAATCAAAAATGAAACTGGCGCCACTCTTGTTGAATATGGCCTGATCATCTCTATCATCGCCCTTGCAATTACGACTGTTCTACTTTCATTTGGCGAAACTGTAGATGGTACTCTTG
>JAUILB010000157.1 GCA_030432815.1 Alphaproteobacteria bacterium
ATATGCCATTGAACGTGGCAATCCGGCACTTGAAAAAGCTCAGCATTCCTATGGTTATCTGGCAGGATACAATAAAGAACATGAAAATTATCCGCTTGAAATGACAATGCATTCAGGCGAAATGGGGGATCCGCGCAATGTGCGTGATGCTCTTATTATGGGTGTGTCCCGTTTGGGGCACGGTGTTCTGTTACAGCAAGACCCGATTGCGATCGAATATGTGCGCCGCAACAACATTGGTATTGAAATGAATATCAACAGCAATCATCAATTATCTGTTCATGATAAAAACAAAACACCGCATCCATTTTTGAAATTCCTGCGTCTTGGTATTCCTGTAAGCCTTTCAACGGATAATGACGGTATTTTTGATACCAACAGATCAAAGGAATGCATCGCAGCTATCAGTACAACAGATGTCAGCTATAACGAACTTCGTGCCCTTAGCTACAATAGCATAACCACCAGCTTTGCGAGTTCGAACACCAAAAGAATTTTGATTGATGATCTGAATAATCGATTCATCGATTTTGAAAAAGAGTATGCAAACTAACCTTTAAGCGCTCCTGCGGTCAGGCCCTGCACAATGAATTTCTGTATATAGGCAAAAAATATGCAGACAGGAATTAAAGCAAGGATCATGGCTGCCGCCATCTGTCCCCAGTCCACTGAAAATTTGGTGACAAAATTCATAATGCCTGCCGGAAATGTCATTTGTGATTGGCGGCTTATAAACATAAGAGCAAATAAAAGTTCAGACCACGCGGCGGTAAACACAAACCCTAAAGTCGCCCCGATCCCGGGAAGACAAAGCGGCAAGGTTATTTTTTCCAGTGCCTGCATTCGCGTGCATCCGTCAATCATGGCCGCTTCTTCTAGCTCCATCGGCGTTCCATCATAAAAGGATTGCATCAGAAAACAGGCAAATGGCAGATTAAATGCCGTATAAACAAGTATAAGCCCGCTAATACTATCCACCAGATTTATATAGGTAAGCACATTGTAAATCGGGGCGATCACCATAACAATCGGGAACATTTGTGTAAGCAGTAAAATAATCAGCAGGGCTATTTTCCCCCGAAATTGAAATCTGGAAAGGGCGTATCCGCCAAGTACGGCAAATATAGTCACAAGAGCAGCTGTAGTGATTGAAACGATAAAACTGTTTAAAAAATAATCAGGAAAACTGCCTTCAATAAGCACTGCGTAATAATGATCCCATGTAGTATTGCTGGGCCATGCAACAATACCTTCCGAATAAAGCAACCGGTCCGGTGTGATGGATATTTTAAACATCCAGAAAACGGGAAACAGAGTAAAGGTAAGGAAACCGATAATAAAGGGATATTTTATAACTTTCATCAGATATAAACCTTCATTTTTCGGCGAATATGCCCAAGGGTAAACCCGTATATCATCAACATAAACAGCAACGCGATTGAAAGGACAGACGCATAGCCAAAGTCCATTTTCTGATACGCTGTATCATAAATGTATGTGGCGACAATCTGTGTGGAATTGGCCGGGCCACCATTTGTCATCACAATGATAATTTCGGCAAAGTTCGCGACCCATATTGCCCGTATCATAAGGGTAATTATAATTGTCGGCGCGATAAGGGGCAGCGTGATATGGCGAAAGGCCTGAAGCCCGCTCACCCCATCCATACTGGCGGCTTCGTATATTTCCCTTGGAATGGAGCGCAGGGCGGCAAGCAGCATAATCGTAAAAAAGGGAATGCCAAACCATACATTTGCTGTAATCGGTCCCCACATGGCATGATCAGGATCGCTAAGAATATTTTCAGGTAAGTCCATCAGCCCAAGCCATTCAAACAGGTAAGGAAGCGGCCCGGTTACAGGATTAAACATCCAGACCCACATCAGCCCGATTAAAAAAGAAGGCACTGCCCAGGGCACAAAAAGCACTGGTTGAATTAATTTTATGCCGCGAAATCCGTTATTAAGCAATAGGGCAAGCGCAAGGCCCAGTGTAAACTGGAAAAAAAGTGATGTGCTTGTCCAGAATAATGTATTGACGAGACTTGTTAAAAATATCTCGTCTTCGTTTAAAATACGGATGAATTGATCTAGTCCAACAAATTCCCGGGTTCCTGAAATCAGGTCGAAATTATAAAAAGCATACGATATTCCCGTAATCAGCGGAACAAGCACCAGCAACAGGATAAAGAGCAGCATAGGTGCAAGATATAGCCATGGTTCAAACGATTTATTCATGATCCGCGAGCCACCTTTTTTGTGATGCCGTCAAAAAGTCTGCCCACATTTTGGCTGTCTCTTCCGGGGTTTTTTCACCAAGCATCATGGCCTGCCCGCTTTGAACAACCTGAATGCTGTCAAATTCGGCAATGTCTGATAAATGGTTGGGATTAATCATATAATCCCACCGGCTATCCTGTGTGCTTTTAAGCCAGCCCTCGTCGACATCGCTCTGGTCAAATATTTCCCCTGCCAGTTCGCTGTAAATAGGCACCAGACCAGCCCTTGTTGCCCATTCCTGATGATTTTCACGTTTCAGAAGATGTTCAACCAATCTGAAGGCCGCTTCCTTTTTTGGGGATTGTTCAAATACCGACCAGCCGATATATCCAAGATGTGGGAATGATTTCCCGCTTGGGCCTAGTGGCATAGGGATAGAGGCTATATCGCTCTCATTCATGCGTTGCCGAAGTCCATTTAGCGCATCAGGCGTTTGATGCAGCATGGCGCAGGCCTCTGAATAAAATCCTGAAACGGTTTCATTAAAGCCCCAGTTCAGGCTGTCTTGTGGTGCATAGCCGTTTTTATAAATATCGCGTATCAGCGTAAGTCCGTCAACCGCCCCCTGGTTATAAAAAGTGCTGTTGCCTTCCTCATCAAAAAATTGGTTGGATCCGTTCATGGTGGTCATGATCCAGTAATAAAAAACCGCACCGCCACGCCCGCCATGATGGCAATAGCCTGAAACACCGGGCAGCTCTGAAATTTTGGCAGCGGTCTGGTAAAATTCATCCATTGTAAGGGGCGGTTTTTCAATCCCGGCCCGTGCAAACAGTTTTTTATTATAAAGAAGCGCGCGAAGATAATACCCATATGGAATGGTATAAATTTTATCGCCGATGCTGCCGTATTTAAATGTATCCTGTTCAATATCATCATCAAATCGGGTATTTGCGACAAAGTCAGACATATCGGCAATCTGTCCCGCGCTTACATACCTAGCGAGCCAGAAATCCGGCATTTCGATAACATCGGGTATTTGCCCGCCGGCAACCATCATGCTGAGCTTTTCAAAGGCCTGCCCCCAGGAAAGGGAAATGACATCAACATTAAGCCCGGGGTTATCCGCTTCAAACCGGTCAAGCTGCGCCCTTAGAAGGCCGGTTCTCTCTGCGGATGTATTAACCTCAACGATCAGCAGATTATTCGGGTCACGGTCCTTATCATCAAAGAACGCCTGCCAGGCAACAAATCCCAGCACGACAATGACAAAACTGAAAGCGACCCTGATCATAATGTGAAATCCCTTTTATTTATTTTAGCGGGGGAAATCCAAATTGAAATTTCTTTTTTTATATTTGACGTTATACTTTATTTTTAGACACGAAATAATGGTTGCATGATGGATAAAGTATATATTTCGGCGGAAGAACTGCTATCCGCATCGTTTAAATTGGGGGAAATGATCATCCGGGACGGCTTTCGGCCCGATTTTATCGTTGGTGTATGGCGGGGTGGAACACCCGTAGGGATCGCGGTGCAGGAGCTTATGGATTTCTGCCATATAAAAACCGATCATATCGCCATCCGTACATCAAGTTATACCGGTATTGCCCAACAGGAAAGCCAGGTAAAGGTTTACGGGCTTCATTACCTTATTGAAAATATGAACGCGGGTGACGGCCTGCTGATCCTTGATGATGTGTTTGACAGCGGTCGCAGCGTTAAAGCCATCATCCACGAACTTGAAATACAAATGCGCCGTAACATGCCGTCAGATGTGCGCGTGGGAACGGTTTATTATAAACCAAGCAAGAACCTGACCGAACGGATCCCAAATTATTATGTTCATAAAACCGAAGACTGGCTCGTTTTTCCGCACGAACTTGATGGTTTGACCGACGAAGAAATTATCCAGTCCTCCAAACCGGACCGTGAAATGTTGATAAATTTACGCGCGGAATGTGAACAAAAATAATCGCGATGGACGAGCTTGATTTTGAATTTACGGCAAAACTCTGGCTTTATCAGGGGAAGGGGGCATGGCATTTTATCACCGTGCCCAGGGAACAATCGGACCAGATTAAATTTTTCACCTCCGCTGCTGTAACGGGTCGTAAAAAGCGTGGTTGGGGGTCCGTGCGGATCACCGCGAAAATTGGTGAGAGCCAGTGGCAGACATCAATTTTTCCCAGTAAATCGGGCGGAAAATTAGAAGGCCGCTATATCCTTCCGGTTAAAAAGGATATCCGGATCAGGGAAAAAATTTACGCCGAAGATGACGTGACCGTCCGCCTGACCATCAAAACCGGGCTTTAATCCGAAATAAAGAATGGATTCCGGCCGACATATTCCTGCATTTCAAGGCCCTCGGGAAGGTTTTCGGCACCCTTGATCCCCGTTGAATGCATCATTTGAAGCTTCCACTGCCCGCCCTCGCGCACCACAACAACACTTTCTAGCCATGCGACACTGCCTTCTTCGCCGTCGGCGGCTTTAAGGTCGGCACGGTTCCAGTAACTGATCCAGACGATATCCTGTTTTTCAACCTGTTTGATAATCGCAAAAAAATTGCGTCGGGCGATTTCGCCCTCGGCTTCCCGAACCGCATCCACAAGGCGCGTCATGTCCCAGACCTCGCCATCTTCTAGCAGCTGAAAATCATTGGTTGCCGCATCATGCATGGCGTCGTAATTATAGGCTGACATGGCCGCAAACAGTTTTTCAACTGCGTGAAACGGTCTATTTTCCTGCGCGGCGGATGGTATCACGCCAAAAAGCACAAGCAGAAAAAATGATTTAAATAATATTTTCATAAAAACCCCCTTTTTTTGTTAGCGGTTAAAAGCTACTCGTCCAATTTGTCGGAATTGGGGCGCGATTTCCGCCTCAGCGCCTGATAAAGCCCGAAAAGGCTGATCAGCAGCCACGCGACCTCAATCACCATGGCGGACAGGTTAAAATCAACCGTAAGCGAAATGATAATCAGCGCCGCACCCGCGCCATTGAGCAGTGAATAGACCGGCGCCTTCACATCCATCCGGTCAAGCTGCACCAGCCCGTATACGCTAAGGATCATCCCGACCCCCGCCATGCCGATCAGGTCATAAATCATTCAAAAGTCGTCTGAAACTGCGTCAGTATCGCCACACCATCCGTGATTTCCACCTTGAACATCTGCTCATAATCGCTTTCATCAAGCTTGGGCAGGTTTTCCCCGGAAAGCAGCGATGCAAGGTCCGGTGTCGATGAACTGTGCGCAACGATCAGATATGTCCCGCGCATAGCTTTCAGCATATCCGCAAAACCCGCAAGGTCATCGGTGGTAAAAAGCTTGACGGGAAGCCCCCGGTCCGCCGCTGTCGGCGTCGCCGTCATCACGGTACGGTATGTTTCGGTGGAATAAACCGCGTCAATGGGCACGTCTTTTAACATGTTCATGATATGTGCGGCCCGCTTCACGCCCTTTTCGGTCAGCACCGGGTTATCACCGCCGGAAAGGTCGGTTGCCTGCTTTTCGGCGTGGCGCACCACATAATATGTGCTGTCCGCGGCAAGCGCGCTTGCAGTCACCCCAAACATAACAAAAAGGCTTAAAAATAATTTTTTCATCAAAAGCTCCAAAATAAGTTCTGCATAACCATTAACCCACTCCTGAAAAATTTACAATTGCGGGCTGACATTATGTTAAAATTACCGCGCCATTTTAACGCCGCCGTTAATACAATTTTAAATTATGTTCCATAAAATATACACGTAAATGTTGTTTTATTATTGGGGCATCAAAAGTGTTAAGCAGCCTGGCCAGACAAAAATCATCATATGTTGAACCGTCAATTATCAATGACAAGGTGATCAAGGATATCGCCCTTGCAATGATCGGCCTTAATGATCCCTATACCGCCAGCCATATCGAAGAAGTCGCCGAGCTGGTAAAATCAATTGCCGCAAAAATGAATATGTCCGATGCGGAAATTGAACGGCTTGCCCTTGCCGGGTTTTTGCATGATATCGGCAAGCAGGCAATCCCAAGCTCAATCCTTTCAAAACCATCGGCCCTATCGGATGAAGAATTCGCCCTTGTCAAAACACATGTTGAAATCGGCGTACAGCTTCTTGAATATGCCAATGTTTCGCCGGATATCATCCGCACCGTATCCGAACATCACGAACGGCTTGACGGCAGCGGCTACCCTCTTGGTTTACGGGGGGAACAAATTTCCCTTCCCGGTCAAATCCTTGGGATCGCCGATGTTATTTCCGCAATCACCAGCAAACGGACATACCGCCTTGCCGCAAGTCGCGAAGAAACCATCAGAATTTTAAACAATAGCTGCCCTCACCACTTCTCCCCCGCCGTTGTCGCGGCGGCGATTGAATGTTTATAGGCTGAAGTTATTGTGTCGCATGCCATTAATAGCATCTATCAGAAGTTGTTGGGTTAGACATTCAGGAATTACGAGTTCTATGATATGGTGCATATATGGATGGCGCACCACCAAATTGTGAGAGAACTAAGTTCT
>JAUILB010000158.1 GCA_030432815.1 Alphaproteobacteria bacterium
GATGGCGCGGATCATGGCTATCGCTTCATCATGTTGACCAAGTTTGCGCATCGCCATATATTTATAAAAACTTGTTGATACCAGAAAATCATCCTTGTCGCGAAGTTGGTTTGCCTCGGCTGCCTTGTCCATATAACTAATAACCGTCTGATAATCGCCCGTCGCCATACTGCTTTCGGCAAGATAATAAAAAATATTTCTTTTAAAGGTGCTTGGGCTAAAATTTGACCGGCCTGGGATACCATCCTGTACGGGCGAAACATCTACATTTTCAATCAGTTCCTCCGCACGGCGCAAATCCCTTATGCCGTCCTCATACTGATAATTTCTTACAAGATAATAGCCCCTGTACCTATAAAGTGCGTAGCTTTCCGGAAAAAGTTCCAACCCGTGCGTAAATATTTCAATGGCTTTTGCATAATTACCCAGAAAGCCTTCCCTTCGGCCGCGCCAACTATAACTGCTTTCTTTCAGGGGAGCTGATGCATACACAATACTAGCTGTCTCAAGGTCACCATTAAACCATTCTTTGCTGAATGGATCCATCTCCATATCCCGGAACTCAACCCCGGACGGAGAGCGGGTCATCGCATAGGCGGCTCTCACAACAGGATTATTCGAAACATCACTATCTACCTCAATGTTATCCTGTGCTTGAAGAGTTAAAACATTAAAGAACGTTATCCCAATTGTCCCGAAAATTAACAGGAGCCGCATTTTATAATCCCTTTTCTAAATTCATCGAAGCATATTGCTTCATATTCAATTAAAAATAAAGAACTAGTGGTGAAATTATCATTATTATTGCATCAATATTCTTGAGCAACACATAAAAAAATAGTTAAATGCATTGGTCAAAAGTTTGGGGATTCTATAAGATCGTGACTGATTTTAGAAAGAAATATATATGAAAAAAATTTTGGTGTTTTTTCTTTCCTTTATATTCATGTTTTATGCCTACGCCGATGAATATGAGAAAGAAAATTTTGAAGTCATTGATGTCGGCGACAATGCATCATCACAAGGCTGGTACGTCACATACATGATCGATAACCGCACCTATGCCATTCTTGCCCCTTATCATTGGCAGAGAACAGTATCATTTTTATTAATCGGGGACGAAAAAGCTTTACTTATTGATACGGGAATGGCTTTTGGCAACATTAAATTGAACGTCGAAGCCCTTACAGACAAACCTGTTATTGTTGTAAATACCCATAGCCATTATGATCATGTATCAAACAACCACCTTTTTGAAACGGTATATGGACGCGATCTGGACTATACACGAAAAAATGCTTCCGGACATCCCAGGGCAACATGGCAAAACGCCATTCAGCCATCGGCAGTAAGCGGTAATCTTCCTGAAGGTTTTGATTTTGAAAATTATGAAAATATCGGATTTGAAATTGATCACTATCTGGAAGACGGGGAAATTATCGACCTCGGCGGACGTGAAATAGAAGTGCTACACACGCCGGGTCACACCCCTGACAGTATGCTTTTCTTTGATCGAAGCACCGGATATCTGGCAACTGGTGATACATTTTACCCTTCAACGCTTTGGGCACACCGTGCTGATGCCAATTTTACGGATTATCTTGAAAGTGCAAAGCGCATGGCTGACCTTCAACCAAGGGTAAAATATATTCTCCCCGGGCATGGTCAAATTGTCGCAAATCCAGATTTTCTTGGAAAGCTATATAATGCCTTTGTGGCAATGCGAGACCCAGACACACCCTATGAAACAGGTGAAAACAGAAGACGATATCAGTTTGACGGCTTTGCGGCCCTTGTTGCTGACCCACCGGAATAAGGGTATAATGAAATGAAAATTGCTTTCCTTAGCATTAAAAATATGAGCCGCAGTATCATGGCCGAAGCCATAGCGCGCAAATATGGCGCCCATGTTGCAAAAGCAATGAGCGCAGGATGTAATCCACAGGATGATATTCATCCGGTCGCACAGCGTGTGCTCAAGAGCAGCGGCCATAGTGCGGGTAATCTGGTCAGTAAATCATGGGATCATTTGTCCGGCTGGAGCCCTGATATTGTTATTACAATCGGTGATGAGGTATTGAAAAAGAAGTGCCCCGCATTCGTTGGAAACTCTGTCCATGTACACTGGAGCATACCCGACCCGGCAAATAAATTTGGAAATATGGAAAATAACTTTAAGGAAACAATGAAAATCCTTGATAAAAGAATAAAGAAAATATTCGAAGAAGATATAAGCATAATGGATAAAACCGAACTAAGAGCTCACCTGAAGAAAGTTACACAATGAAATTAAAGATATCTGCAATATTTCTTTTAATGTTTTTTATATCATCCTGTGGGGAGCAGGAACCTGAAGGTGGTAACTGGTATGATGCTCTGCCTCGTGAAAGTTGGTCCAATTACGAATTTATCGATACCAATCAGGACTGGTTTGAAGTCTATAAACTCACTGATAACACTTATGCTATTTATGAACCAAACCAGTGGCAGGAAGCGATCAGTTACCTGCTTATCGGAAGTGAAAAAGCGATGCTTGTCGATACATTGCAGGGAATTGGTGATTTAAAGGCTGTCACAGACCAGCTTACGGATCTGCCAATCATCGTAATGAACACACACAGCCATTATGACCATGTCAGTTCCAATTTTCAGTATGATACAATTTACGGGTTAAATAAGCCTTACACCATCAACAATGCCAAGGGCAAAACAAACGCAGAAATCGATGGTGGCATGACGCCTGAAACCATCTGGAAAAACCTGCCACGCACTTTTTCATTTGATCTTTATGAAAGCAAACCATTTGAAATTGATCATTTTGTAGAGAATGGTGAAATCATTGACCTGGGTGACCGGGAAATAGAAGTTATCTACATTCCCGGGCATACACCTGACAGTGTTATTCTTGTAGATAGAAAAAACCGCATGATGGCAACTGGTGACAGTTTCTATCCGGCGCCGATATATGTTTATTCGGATACATCAAGCTTTCAGGATTTCTTTATTTCAGCGCAAACCATGTTTGGCTTTACTGATGATGTTGATTTTTTACTTCCGGGACATAATGAAACAATGCAACCGGCAAGCTACCTGAATGAACTGCGCCGTGCAACAATGGCCATCATCAACCCTACAACCCCGTTTATTCAGGGCACTGGAACACGCACATATGAATTTGATGGTTTTAGCTTAATTGTAAAAGATCCGCTTGATTTCGGCATAAGACAGGGAGACTGATAATGGGCTATTTTAAGGGGTTCGATTTAGAATTCTGGAATTTCTTTGAGGAGCTTAAAGAAAATAACAATCGTGAATGGTTTACCGAAAATAAACCGCGCTATCAGGAACATGTGGTCACACCATGTATGGATTTTATTGTCGATATGGGTGAACGTCTCAAGGACATATCGCCCCATTATACCGCCATTGCCAAAGCAAGCGGCGGTTCCATGTTCCGCATTTATCGCGATGCCCGTTTTTCAAAGGATAAACGTCCATATAAGGAAAATGCCGGAATACAGTTTCGCCACAAACTTGGCAAGGATGCCCATGCGCCCGGATTTTACGTGCATCTGCAAAAAGGCCGTATTTTTTATGGTGGCGGCATATGGCAGCCGGAAAGTAAAACATTAAACGAGATTCGTGACCGTATTTGTTACTATCCCAAAAAGTGGCAGGCCGTTATTGAAAATGAAGATATCATCAAAGTTTTTGGTGGCATTAATGGTGATGGTTTGACACGCCCTCCACGTGGTTATGACGCCGATCACAAATATATCGAAGATATTAAACGAAAAAGCTTCTTCGCCATGAAAGAGGAAACAGACTATAAAAAAACCATGAAGGCAGATTTTCTGGACGAAGTTGCAAATACATTCAATGCTGCAAGCCCGCTGCTTGCTTTTATCTGTGATGCCAAGGGAATTGAATTTTAAAGTATAAAATTAACAAAGCATTACAATTTATTGTTTTAATTATTTTTTATTTCAGTTGACTTACCGTTCTTATCAACAGCAACCATGATAAAATCACTGTCTGCACAGAAGGTTCGTTCTCCGGTGAGCAGCTCTTCGCCCCACATTTTTACATTCACAGTAAGCGATTTTGTGCCCACACGGACCACTTTTGCCGATAAATCAACAATACCACCAATATGAATGGGCGCGCAGAAATTGGTTTTATCAAGACTTGCGAGCACCATAACTTCCCTGCACCGTCTGGTGGATGCAATAAAACCTGCCTTCGCCATTAGCGAAAGCCCGTGACCACCAAATAATGTGCCGTGATGGTTAGTATCATCCGCAAAAACAAGTTCTACCATCCGAAGATCCGCATCCGGTTCCGCATGGCCCCTTTCCGCCATTTTAAGCTCAGAAAGCATAATATTATCCATATCATGCTCGTCCTTACCCGGGACCGCCACCATATTGAACATACCCCGGGTACAAATCACCTGTTTCCCGGTAAGCATGTCTTCGGCTTTCATGACCACTTCCACTTTTAGCGACCGTCTTCCTGCTTTAATCACAGTCGCTGCGAAATCGACGATATTTCCCTTAAAGGCCGGCTTTTCAAAATCAATATTATCACAGGATGCTGTCACAAAATGCCGTCGCCCGAACCGTGTCGCCGCAATGAAAGCCACTTTGTCCATATAACTTAATGCTGCGCCCCCAAAAAGCGTTTCGTGATGATTGATGTTTTTGGGAAAAACGATATCGGTAAGGTGGATAGTGCTGTTTGTATGATGGATCATCTAAAAATCCTTGATCATTTCAATCACAGGCACCTGAACCCCATTATCGGCCGCATCCATCCGGCGGCCCACTTCTTTAAAACCATGTTTTTCATAAAGTGGAAGCCCCGCAAGTGTTGCACCAAGCATCATTTTATTAAATCCTGCGTCACGAGCGGCTTTCTGGCAGATTTCCATTATATAACTGCCAATCCCCTGCCGTGCCCAGTCAGGGTGACAATACATAGCACGGATACGTGCACGATCAGTTGCCGGGTCAAGCAGTGCGGCACTACGGCCAGGGCTATGGTTACCACCATAGAGCGTCGCCCGTTTTCCCCATCCACCACAGCCGACTGCCGTTTCATGGTCCGTTCCTTCGCCGTGAAGGATAATAAAATAGGTTCCGTCCTCAATAAGTTGGGTATCAATGCCCATAAACTGATAGGCAACATCAAGCTGTTCCGGAGTTAGAAATGCTTTCTGCAATTCTATGATCGCCCGATCCATAAGGTCACGGATTACCGGGATATCATCCATTGTTGCCAGCCTGTGGGTGAATTTTTTGCTCATATTACCGTCCTACACTTGCCAAATGTTTGATTTCAAGCTTAATATTTGATCTAGCGTAACAAAACATAATTCACGGGGTTTGTCATGAATTTTATTAAAGCTTTTTTAATGGTCGCCATCGCAGTCTTCACAATACCGGCGGGCGCGCATCAGGACCCGGATCAATCCGGATATATACAGGTTGACGGCGGCAAAATATGGTACCGCATGAATGGGCTTGAACATCTTGGTAAAACCCCGGCCATAATCGCTATGCATGGTGGACCTGGCGGTACGCATCGCGGTTTGATGCCATATGTGGAACTTTCGGATACATATCCCGTGATTCTTTATGATCAGCTTGGTAACGGTATGTCCGCCAAGTTTGTTGATGATCCAAGTGACCGTTCAACATGGACCGTTGAGCATTTTGTTAAAGAAATCAGCCAGATAAGAGAAGCACTTGGTCTTGATGAAGTCATTATCGCTGGTCATAGCTGGGGTGGAACCTTAAGCGCGGAATATGCAGTTAAAAATGAAGAAGGACTTCGCGCCGCAATCTTCGGAAGCCCGCTAATCAGCACCCCGCAATGGGTCGCAGATAACCGTGAATGGATCAGCCAGATGCCAAAGCGTTATCAGGATGCCATCAATAAACATGAAGCCGCCGGCACCTTTGATGATCCTGAATACCGCGATGCGGAGCGGGCATTTTATGACCGCCATATGTGTCATAGTGGCTGTGTTGACCGTGGGTTCCGTGATAACGCCAAAGGCGGCAATCGCGATATGTATCAAACCATGTGGGGACCAAGCGAATTTACCGCGAATGGCACCCTTGCGGATTATGACATCAGTCCGCAGCTTCATACGGTTGAGGTACCGGTACTAATGATTTGTGGTGAATTTGACGAAGCGGCACCAAAATCATGTAAAAAATTCGCGGATATGGTGCCCGATGCAACAAATGTGGTAGTTCCGCAGGCCGGTCACGCCATTTTAAGCGAAGAAAAAGACATGGTTGTTTCCACAATTCGTAATTTTCTTGCCAAAAAACTGAAATAATCACGCGTCTTTATTTTTATCGTCCCAGAGCATGGGTTCCCAGAGTTCAACCTTGTTACCTTCCGGGTCGATAATCCATGCGAACTTGCCATTTTCGTGTGATTCCGGGCCACTATGAATTTCAACGCCATTCTTGATTAGATGCGCGATCATACCTGCCATGTCATCAACCCGATAATTGATCATAAAACTTGATGTGCTTGGCGCGAACCATTCTGATCCTTTTTCTGCGACGTTCCAGACGGTCATTCCGCCATCTTCGGCGGTATCATTCTGCCAGTTAAGAACGGCACCCCCCCATTCTTCCAGCGAAATACCAAGCATATCGCTATACCATTTGCTTAGTGCTACATTATCTGCAGTGGATTTAAAGAACACACCACCGATT
>JAUILB010000159.1 GCA_030432815.1 Alphaproteobacteria bacterium
TACAGGGCTCAGACCAGAATATTGATGGTGAAGATTATCATACCTATACTGCGGGTGGTGCAACGCTTCTGGTTGATACCGACATCACACAGGAAATTTCATAAAAAAGGGGCGCGGGAAGCATCAACCCGCGCCCTTCCCGCCAAGTTTGGACCCCAAATTCTATTCATACCTTAATGACACAGCGGGATTTATCCGCGCCGCTTTATAAGAATAACTGATCACGGTTACCCATGCGATAATCAGCGCCACAATGCCGGCCCCCACAAACCATACAACGCTTAAATCAATGCGGTACTTGAAACTGTCAAGCCATCCGTCCATCAACCACCATGCAATAGGCAATGCAATGATATTGGCAAGCAGCACAGGTTTTGAAAACTGCCCGACCATTAATTTGATAATATCCATATTGCGGGCGCCCAGCACTTTACGAATACCAATTTCGCGTGTGCGACGTTCCGCCGAAAATGCGGTAAGACCAAGAAGCCCGATTGCCGATATAATAATCGCAAGCACAGCGAAGGTCACAAAAACCTTCATTTGTCTGTTTTCGCTTTCATAAAATGCATCCACCTGCTGCGAAAGGACCTGATAACCAAGCGGTACACCCGGTGCCACTTCGGCCCATTTCCGTTCCAGTTCGTTAATCATCGCCGGGAAATTATCCGTGGAAAATCTTAAGCTTAAACTGCGGTAAAATACCGGTGCGTTCAGATAAAGCATTGGCCGCACAATATTGTGAATTGAACGAAGGTGAAAATCTTCAATCACACCCACAACCGTGAAATGAACGGCACGCCCCTCTCCACGTTGCCCCCATCTGATTTGCTGCCCGATAACAGTTTCGGGTGTATAGCCAATGGCACGAACTGCGGATTCGTTTAATACGGCGTTTGTTTCAACGACAATACCGTCTTCTTCAGGAAAATCGGTGATGGTATCAGCAAGTCTGTTTTCTTCCAGACGACGCCCGGCGCTCAAACGAAGCCGGTATAGATCAAAGAAATCCGCCTGATGAGATAAAATACTCATGGTGAAGGGTTCATCCGGTTTTCCTACAAGTGACATGCCCGTTGTAAAATCATAAGGATCCGTCGGCACGAATTGTGATGCCGTTACCTGGGTAATACCGTTTACAGTACCAAGTGCCTGATCAAGCACTTCAACCTGATCCAGAAGGTTATTAGAACGAAGGTTCCTGATAATCAGAACGCCTTCCTTGTCATATCCCGGATCCATATTTGTCGCATATATGGTTTGACGCGCGACAACCGATGTTCCTGCAATAAGCATGATCGCAATGGCGAATTGCAGAAAGACCAGAAACTGACGCAGAAAAATCGAACCACTCCCCCCTTCATCGGACTTAAGTACCGCTGCCGGATTAAACGCGGAAAGATAAAATGCAGGATAAAGCCCCGCTACGGTTCCCACTACAGCAGAAACAAATATAAGTAATAATAAATAAACCGGGTTTTCAATCACGCTTAAGCTGATTTCCCTATCCAGAGCCGAATTGAAAACCGGCATCATAACCTCAACAAATGCAAGTGCAATAATGGCCGCAATTAGCGTGATGATAATTGATTCACCTAAAAACTGGGTGATTAACTGATTTCGCGTCGCCCCCATCACTTTACGAATGCCGACTTCACGTGCACGTTTGATCGCGCGTGCGGTAGCAAGATTAATATAATTAACCGTTGCAACAACAAGAATAAGAACAGCCACCGTTATAAACCCGTAAACCACGGTGATATCACCACCCGGTTTACCGATAACCCCTCCTGGTGATTTAAGATAAACATCCTGAACCTTTACAAAAGTCGGATCGCGGAATGTACTGGCTGCCACACCCTGAAATGGAGGAACATTTTCATCAATCAGGGTATGAATTAATGGCTCCAACTGTTCAACATCTGCGCCCGGGCGCATTCTCACATATGTTGGATTGTTCATGGACATATATTCTGTTTGAATATTATCATGAAATTGCGGATGGTACGGCGCAACCATATCAACCGCCAGATGAGATTTTCGGGGCACATTGGGCATAACCGCCGCCACCTGATATTCAACCTGCCCGGCAACTGTCAGTGTTTTTCCAACTGCTTCTTCATTTCCAAAATATTTGTCAGCAATTTTCTGTGTAATCACAATCGAAAGCTGATCATCCAGAATACCTGCAGGGATATCAAAACCCATAAATTCAAGGAAGTTTGGATCGGCAAATGTTATATTTTCATAAAAAAACCGATCCTGATACCCAACAGCAAGCTGATTTGTCTGATAACGTGTGCTGTCAAGTACATCGGCTGATCTTTCCTTGAGCAGCGGGGCGTAGGCACCCATGAAATAGGGGTATAATTCAGGTGTCCGGTTATTACCAAGTGCA
This sequence comes from Alphaproteobacteria bacterium, assembly GCA_030432815.1. GTDB lineage: Bacteria > Pseudomonadota > Alphaproteobacteria > Sphingomonadales > Emcibacteraceae > Pseudemcibacter. The sequence continues at coordinate 2,399 of JAUILB010000159.1, forward strand.
GTAACCTCAATACGGTATGTATTATCAGGATCAGGAATGAATTGATCATAACCAAGTTCATCACTGACAAATAATGCGATCATCAGGCTCGCCGCGAGTGCCACCGCAAGGCCGAAAATATTGATGGCACTGTACCCTTTGTTTTTAAGAATATCGCGGATCGTACTTGTCAGATAGCTTTTGAACATTATTCGCATTTCTCCCTGAATAGATAAATTTTTCTATTTTTATCTTAATATAAGCAAGAAATATGCCAGAAAAAATATGACTAAAGTTCAATAACTTACTGTTTTAAGGCACATTTCCGGATATCAAAACTGTTCGTTATCGTACAATATTGTTCGATAACGAACACAGGTTATTCGGAAGAAGATATGCATTAAAAGCTGAATTTCGTATCCAGGTCCCGAAGAAGATAAAGCGTAATACAAGCAGCAAGCATTGGCCATGCAGCAAAGAATGTCAGCGTCACATCCGGTGGAATATAAGCATTCCATGACGCCAATGTGGTAAGACCGTGAAACAGCAAAATAAGGCCGTATGTATATTTTTTCCAAAGCCCTGCAACAAATGCAAAAATTAAAAGCATCTCCGCTCCACCAATGATTTTTACAATAACTTCACTGGCACCTTCGATAAAATAGAAATACTGAAGGATATTGATGCTATGCCCCGGATCAACAAATTTATCCACTGTCCAGGCAAACATCACAATAAAAACAGTTACGCGTAATAAAAATAAACAGATTTCGATATTATTTCTGTAACCCTCAAGGCTCGTTTTTTCATTCATAGGTTATTCCCTCATTTGTTAAACATGCCCCGCAGCACAACCAATTTAACAATAGCAACTAAAAAAACCACAAAGAAATTATCACATTAGCGTGATTGATATGAGAAAGTTTTAGGGTTATGAATAAACATATTTTATTTTCTTTAAGGTACATGAATAATGATAAATAATGAGCTGCTGATAAAAGTCCGCGACCGGTTTGATCTTGTTGAGGAATGCCCCTATCAGGGAAAAAGAATATTTTTTGAAAATGCGGGCGGTGCCCTTACCCTGAAATCTGTGGTTGAAAAATCAGAAGAAATGGCCGCAATACCCGATAATCAGGGACGCAACAATGCCGCTTCAATTGAACTTTCCAATATAATTGATAAAGCAAAATCAGATGCACTTGCTTTTTTTGGCGCATCAGAAGGGATTGTGTTTGTCGGAGAAAGTGGAACCGAGCTTCTGTTCCGTCTGATCAGCACCGCAATTGTAGCTGCTGACAAAGGCTGTGATGTGATCGGCAGCACACTTGAACACCCCGCTACAAGAAGCGCCTGTACACGGTGGGCGGGCGTTATGGGGGCCAATTATATTCAGGTGATCCATAATGATGAGACCGGCAATGTAACGGCCGATGATTACCGCTCGCTTGTCACCGAAAACACCCAGGTGGCAACGATCCTTCATACAAGCCCCGTTACCGGCATGGATGTTGATGTGAAAAGCATCGCCAAAGTCATACGTGAAAAATCACCGGACTGTTTCATTATAGTCGATGGTATTCAGCATGCGGCACACGGCGCTATGAATATTGATGAATATGATATCGACGGTTATGTAATTTCCCCCTATAAAGTATTTTCCCGGCATGGCTATGGAATAGCATGGGTATCACCCCGCTTCTCAGTTGTACCTCATAATCAGGTTATTGGCGGCCCAGAAGATAATTGGGAACTTGGCACCCGTGATACCGGTTCCTACGCCACATTTTCAGAAGTGGTGAGTTATTTTAACTGGCTTGGCGGGCATTACAGCAACTCGGCTGATCTGCGTGAAAGACTGGTTGCTGCGGGCAAAGCAGTGACCCAACATGAAAAGGATCTGACCGATCTTATGATATTTGGCGAAGATGGGCTTAAAGGATTGGGAGATCTGAAAAAAGTCAACATTATCGGAAAAAATGATGACCCCGCCCGTAAGGGACTTGTCTCTTTTTGGGTTGATGATATGGACAGTGTGGACATTGTTTCAGCGCTTAGCGATAAGGGGATCCGCGTTCACGTCCGTAAAAATGACCATTATTCAGGGAACATACTTATTCCACTTGGCCAGCCAAGCTGCGTTCGTGTATCCCTTTGTCATTATAACACGGCTGATGAAGTCAGGGTTTTCCTTAAGGCAATGCATGAGATTTTAAATTAATCTAACGCAAAACGATCGCCCATAAAGGTATTTAAAATCGCCTTTTCAGGGCCGTTGGGTTTTTTACTTAAAATCCATAAAGACAGTAAGGTAAAGCCATAAATTACCCCGCCTACAAGCACATAAAGCAGTAATTTTATCGGGAGTATGTCTTCAAATAACAGTAGATCAGCTTGCATAAAATAATATAGCCCGACGGCCATCGCAATATTTGCGACAATAGATCTCCAGATGTTTGCAAACAACATGCGAACGGACAGAATTTTAAGATTTCGCATCATGCCCTGCGCGATTAAGACACTTATTACGCCACAAAGCAGTCCCGCCCATACCAGCCCCATAAAACCATACATCTGTATGGCGATATACAGGGTAATTGTCGTATAAACCACCGTTACCGCAGACCTGATAGTCAGCAAATCCGGCCTTTTGCTGGCAAGTGCTGCAGAAATATAAATTGGGGTTGTTGCCTGGCATAATCCATAAAGCGCGAGCACCTTTATCACCGGAATTGCATCTATCCATTTTGGGCCAAGAAGGACCAGAACCAGTGGCTCAGCCAGTAATACAACGCCTGTTGATGCCGGAATTGTTAAAAGCATCAGGACACTTATTGTCGCCACATACATTTTTGAAAATTCCGGTAGGTCATGTGCAATTTTTGAAAAACCCGGTGTACACGCGCGGGCAACCGGCATCGCCATTTCCGTCGTGGGCAGATATGATACTTCACGCGAAATTTTAAAAAGGCCGACATTACTGGAAGAGGAATAAATACTCAGTAGAAATTCATCTATTTTCATCAAAACAGCTTTTATTATTTCATTTATTGTCACCCATTTTGAAAAATGGAAAATAGATGAAAACTCACTCAGCGTAATAGATGGGCGATCCTTGGTCATCACAAAGCTAAAGAATATGCGGGCAACAGCAACTGCCGCCGCACCTGCTACAAGTGCCCAGTATGTCTGATAAATCGCGGCCAATGTAACTGTAACGACAAAGCCGGACATTTTGATGCCAAGCGTATAGTAAAAATCCTTGGAAAATACCATTTCTTTCCGAAAATCAACAACATAGATATTATATAATCCATCCAGGACAGCAATCCCGGCAAGGCAGTAAATTATAAGTTCCAGTCTAGGATCATTCATAAATATTGATGCAGGATATGCCAGTAATGCAAGTATAATCGCCAGGATGAACCCTCTAATAATCTGTAATGTCCAGGCGGTGCTGTAGTGGTCTTTGCCTGCTTTTTGATCAGTGATAAGCACCACTTCCAGCCCGACTTCGGTAATCAGGTAAAGAAATTCATGGATAAGTGTCGCTTTGGCGACAAGACCAAATTCATCCGGGCCCAGTATCTTGGCAAGAATAAAAAGGCTGATGAACCCGATAAAACGAACACCTATCCTCGAGCCAACAGTCCATAAAGTGGCAAAGAAGGTCTTTTTACTTAAGCTAACATCTTCGGACATGTATTGGAAACTCGTGTTCTTAGTATGATTCAAATGATAGACTGCACCATAGATCAGCTTTATTAAATTATTGTTAGTATTACAGCAATAAATGATAACAACCATAACATAAATTTCTGTATATTATATTTTTAGGGCAGCGTCAGTTACAGTATGTCTTCAATAAATTTATAATCATGCGGTTCAATTAATGACCAAAACACAACTTGCCAATATTTTTATTCACGGCTCCTTTGCCAACTCCCAAAGCTGGAGAAAAATTTTACAAAAACTTGATCAGAATGGCTTAAATTATGCAGTCGACCTTCCCGGGCACGGCGGCACTGATGACCCGACAGATTTTGAACGTCCCTCATTAGCCCCGGAAATAGAAGCAATTAAAAAAATGCTGATTAACACTGACGCAATGGAAAAAGGATTGCATCTTATTGGTCATTCCTATGGCGGGGTTGTCGCCCTTGGTGCTGCCATGCAAAAGACATTACCCGTAGATAAACTTACTTTATTTGAACCAGTTGATGTTTCAGTGCTTCCCGTTTTTGATGAAGTGGTGGCGGCAAATGAGATTGCAAAATTCATATCTGCATACAAAAAAATAGCCGGCATTGATGATGCCAGT
>JAUILB010000160.1 GCA_030432815.1 Alphaproteobacteria bacterium
TGCCATTCTTTGAAATTGATGATGCAGAACGCGCACCAGTGAATGCGTCAGATATTCTTTAGGTTCAATCACCCATGAATTTCGAGGACTTGTCTGAAAAACTTAACGGTTTTAATGACTATTATGAACGTGATTTAAAAGAGGTCCTCGCGGATATTGAGATCAGACGCAAAAAAGCCTTCCAAAATTTTTTAACAGCAGGCGCAATAATTGCTCTCATAGCTATTGTTTTTTTGATTTTGACAAATGCTAATGCTCCGATCGTTGCTATTGGGATAGGTGGATTAATTGTTCTGGCATATTTTTACTCGAAAGTTTTAAATTTGAGACGTAGAGCCAAGCTCAGCGTATTACCAATCATTTGTGACTATCTTGAGTTTGAATATAGTTACGCGCCAAGGATAAATTTATTGGCAAAGTTTAGGGGCCTAGCATTGATTCCGTCCTATGACGAAGAGGAACGTGAAGATGAGATTTCTGGATCCCTTAAGGAGGTGGACTTCTGGTTGCAGGAGGTCAAGTTGATTGAAGTTAAGCAGGAGGAAGACGGTGAGTCGCTAACCACTGTATTTAAAGGTCTTCTTTGCCATTTTGATTTCCATAAAAGTTTTAAAGGGACGACCATTGGGCGTAAGGACTTTACGGCCTTGGGCAATTTTTTTTCAGGATTTACAACATCCGGCGAACGTGTGAAATTGGAAGATCCGGAATTTGAAAATAAATTTGAAGTATTCTCTACTGATCAGATTGAAGCTAGGTATCTGCTTACTCCTGGATTTATGCAACGGGTATTGGACTTACTTCGAATTCCCGACATAAAGCATGTTCAATTTGCCTTTGATGATGGGAAATTTTACATGGCGATTGAAAGCCCGAAAAAGTTTTTTGAAGGGGGTGATGTTAATCTAAATGAACCGGAATATGTGCAAAATATTATCAATGACATTGCCCTTGTTTTTGATGTGGTTAGAACCCTGAATCTCACTCAGGTGACAAAAGTATAAAGAATAAAATTTAATGCCTTTGATAAATATGTATTAATTATTATCTATAAAATAATCAAAAATATAATCAGGAAAAAATAATGCTCACATGCCAGAAAGAACTTTTTGATATCCCGGATGGGGTGACGTATCTGAATGCCGCTTATATGGGGCCGCTGACCAAACGGGCGGCGGATGTTGGCCGCGCGGCCGTGGAGAAAAAATTAAATCCCTGGTCGATCGCGATCAGCGATTTTTTTGAACTGCCAAACCGGGTTTACGAATTGTCAGCAAGGATGATTGATGCAAACCCGTCGGATATGGCGATTGTGCCGTCCGTATCATACGGTACAGCGATTGCCGCGAAAAACACTCCTGTTGCAGCAGGACAGAATATTGTCGTAATGGCCGATCAGTTCCCGTCAAATGTATATCCGTGGATTAAGCTGGCAGAAGAAAACAATGCCGAAGTCATAACCGTTCCCTGGCCCGGTGACGGTGATTGGACGGCGGCAATACTGGCAGCGATCAATGAAAAAACGGCGATTGTTGCAAGCGCCAATGCCCATTGGACCAACGGTACGCTGATTGATGTGGTGGCACTGGGAAGAAAAGCCCGTTCCGTCGGGGCGGCGCTGGTGCTTGACCTTACACAGACATTGGGCGTTGTGCCCTTTTCAGTAAAGGAAGTTGATCCCGATTATATGGTGGTTGGCTCCTATAAATGGCTACTGGGGCCATATTCATTCGGTTTTATGTATGTGGCCCTGCGAAACCAGGGTGGTAAGCCCATTGAGGAAAGCTGGATCACGAGGGAAGGGGCCGAAGATTTCACCCGCCTTGTGGATTATAAGGAAGGCTACGAAACAGGTGCGCGCCGTTTTGATATGGGTGAAAAAAGCAATTTCATTCATGCGCCGATTGCGGCGGAAGCCTTGTCGCTTATTCTTGATCTTGGGGTTGATAATATTGCGGCCTATCTAAGAACACTGACTGATCATATTGCGGGTAGTGCCCGTGCTATGGGTTTGAATGTGGCTGATGATGATAAACGGGTTCCAAACCTGATCGGGATTAATTTTGCGGGCGGGGTGCCTGGTCATATTGCCTCGGCACTTGCAGCAGAAAAAATATTTGTCAGTATTCGTGGTGACAGCATCCGTGTATCACCACATATTTATAATGACAAAGCAGATATTGAGCGTTTGTTTGATGTGCTAAAAAAGGAGCTTTGATTTTGGCGGCGGGTATTGAAATTGAACGTAAATTTCTTGTGACCGGAAAACCGGATAGTATACCGGATAAAGTTCATAAAATTCGGCAGGGATATGTGGCCCGCGAAGATGGCAACACGGTGCGTATTCGCCAAAGGGGAAAGCGTTATATTTTAAGCGTGAAAGCAAACCGTAGCGGTATTGGCCGTTATGAACTGGAATATGAAGTCCCGGAGGATGAAGGTGAGATCCTTTTTTCAATACTGCCTCATGCACCTATTGAAAAGGTGCGTGAAATTTACCAGTTTGGCGGCATGACATGGGAGCTTGATATTTTTTCCGGGGCAAATGAGGGGCTGATGATTGCTGAAGTGGAACTTGAAAGCGAAGATCAGCAATTTGAAATCCCGGACTGGGTGGGGCCGGAAGTCACCGGTCTTGGCAAATTTTATAATGCAAATATTGCCACCAACCCCTTTTCAGACTGGGGGATCACTTATCAGGGGCTAGTGGACAGAATGCGTTAAGCCATTTATTTCTCACCTGCGGGCAGGTGTTCATGCAGGTATTTTGTCATATGGGTAAATAAATGAAGCTGTGTGTTTTTACCCGCACTAATACCGTGCGCCCGCATGGGATAGCTCATCATTTCAAATGGTTTGTTCAGCTCAATCAGTTTATTGGCCATATATTCCAGATTTTGATAATGGACATTGTCATCACCCGTTCCATGAATGAGCAGCAGATTTCCTTTTAGCTGATCAGCATAATTAATAGCAGACCCCATGTAATAGGCATCTTCGTCCCCCTCCGGCAGGCCAAGATAACGTTCCTGATAAATGCTGTCATAAAGCCTCAGATCACTGATCCCCGCGACCGCGATACCGGTTTTATAAATATCGGGATATCGGGTCATGGCATCCATTGTTGATGAACCCCCGCCGCTCCATCCCCAGATGCCGACACGGTCAGCATCCAGAAAATCATATTTCTCAAGCAGGACGGTTACCGCCTGCGACTGAACCAGTGATGATAATTGCCCGACTTTTTTATAGATGTCTTTTCGCCATTTGGCACCGCGTGGTGAGCCACCACCCTGCGTGTTAAAGCTTGCAATCACATAGCCTTGCTGTGTCAGCATGGTATGCCAAAGATAACGTGTGCCCCCCCAGCTATCGGTCACGGTGCGACCACCGGGATAACCGTATACAAACACAAACAAAGGGTATTTTTTGCTTTCATCAAAATCAGGCGGATACATCATATAGCTGTCATGGGATGATCCGTTGGGTACGTCGGTTCTGAAAAATTCCACTTTACCGCGCTTAAGGGCACTTGCGGCCTGATGGAGGCTTTCATTAGCGACCATCACTTTTTCACTTTTATGAGCAGGAAGAGATACAAGATCAATTATCGGCGGTGTGCCGAAGCTTGAATATGTGTGAAAAGCATATTTTGCATTCGGAGCAAGATTATAACTGTGGGTGCCGTTCTGATCCTCAGGGGTCAGGCGCTCTGCTGATGGTTCACCGTTCAGGTTAACCCGGTATAAATATTGTTGCGTGGCATTTTCCGGTGAAGCAAGATAATAAACCCAGCCACCCGCTTCATCCACGTTAAGAACGCTGATTACATCATAGTCGCCATCAGTCAGTAGCCGTTCTTCCGATCCATCACGGGAGATGCGATAAAGATGGCGCCAGCCATCCTTTTCGCTGAACCATGTAAAGGATGCGCCATTTTCAAGCCAACGCATTCCGTCCGAACGCATATCAACCCATGCATCATCGCTTTCCTTTAAAACCGTGGTAACGGCACCTGTTTCAGCATTGCCAAGCATCACATGATTAACATTCTGCAATCGGTTAAGCTGCTGAATAAGGACTTCATCAGGGCCCGCAGCCCATTGCATTTTGGCGATATAGTGCTGACGTGGATCACCGGGAACATCAAACCATGTCGTTTCGCCCCCTGTGGCTAGCACACTTCCCACACGAACGGCGGAATTTGTGGTACCCGCCTTGGGATATTGAATTGGCACCGGTTTTGAATACACATCGCTGGTATTATCCATCATGTAAAATGTTCCAACGCCTGTGGTATCCGATTGCCAGTATGCGATCCGTTTTGAATCCGGACTCCACATAAACGCATCCCGCAGACCCAGTTCTTCTTCGTAAACCCAGTCGCCGGTTCCGTTTACGATAAACTCATCACCATCGGTGGTAAGCGCGGTTACATCACCACTAGCGATGTTTTCGACATAGATATTATTTTCATACATATAGGCAATTTTCTGACTATCGGGCGAAAATTTTGCGTACATAAGTGATTGCGCAGGGGCCTGGGTGCCGATCTGACGAAGGTCACCATTATCAAGGTTTAAAATCCAGTAATCACCAAATGAATTAAGGCGGCGGAATTTGCGGGTGTTGGTCGAAATCATGATATATTTGCCGTCATCCGACCATTTATAATCGGCAATGGAAAGCGGTTTATCCGCACCATCCGGGATAAGCCGGGTTGCGCTGATCAGTATTTCCTTTTCACCGCTAAGAGTGTTGTTTTTTACAATATCAAAACCACCATTCACATCGGTACTTTCATCAATGGTGGTGTAGCTTTCACCGCCATCAATCCATTTGCTGGAAGGCAGGCGGTCAGCACTGAAATCATCACTGTTATAAATGCGTTCAAGCGTTAACGTGCCTTGTGCTTGCGCGGTTGCAATGAATGGCAAAGTTAAAATAAAAAGAAAAACCGATATTTTTTTCATAGTCAGCGCCTTTATTATTTGTCTAATTAAGCGACTATAATAGTGTTTTTCCGGTTTTACAATTAACCCGTTTACGGATACCTCATACCTGAACACGAATTCTTCTGAGTTAAATGTAAACTATCTATCACTTTTTAAATGGGCATAATTCAGAATTTTATAGGCAAGTTTTGCAGCAAGAAAATCCGGTGCATGGAAATTTTCAATTGGTGCGAGTTCATTTATATCTGCGCCTACTATTTTTCCCACTGATGATGCGGCTTTGATAATTTTTATGGCGTCATTCCAGTAAAACCCGCCTGGTTCGGGTGTGCCAGTTGCGGGCATCACAGAGCCGTCAAAGCCATCCAGATCGAATGTAAGATATATATTCCTGTTTTTGAGCGGTTTAACAATCTCATCTATATCCCATGTTTCGCGATCTTTTCCCCAATGAATGGTGATGCGGTTTTTATTCTGTTCCAAAAATGGTATTTCTTCGGCAGAAATGTTCCTGATACCGACGGAGACCAGCTCAACAGTTGGATGATCCAGTACCCGCCGAAGAGCGGCGGCATGCGAATAATGCTCACCGTCATAGCCATCCCTCAAATCAGCGTGCGCGTCAAAATGTAAAACAATCAGATCATCGAACCTGTCCAGAAAGGGTCTTATTGCACCGGGTGTTATTGAATGTTCGCCACCAAAAACAAGCGGGAATTTATTGTCGCGCAAAACTGCTTCTGTGAGACTTTGAAGCTCAGCCAATGCGTTTTCAATGTTGGCGCCATCGACAGCTTTTTCCGCCATTGTAACAATGCCATATTCCCGGAACGCCTCGCACCAGAATTCTTCATCGAAAAGCTCTACCTGATGGCTGGCTTTAATCATTGCGCCTGGGCCAAGTGCGGTACCGCCACCATAACTGACGGACCCTTCCAGTCCAAATGGTATAATGACTGCGCCAGCATCGTGATAGCTCACGGCATCTTCCCCTTCAAGTGCCAGAAAAGCCCGTTCAGGTTCCATTAAATCAAAAGGTGCTTTCATGTGGACAGACTCACTTTTGAAACAGTTTTGCAAATTCTCTGCGCGGGCGGTTTTTCCAGCCTTCACGGTGATAAGCATCTGATGCGAGCAGGGGAATAACGCTCGTTGCTTCGGCATAAACCATTTGCTCCCATTCAGTTTTAACCTTACCCCATGATGATGCTTCCTTCAAAGTGGAAGAAGAACACGCGCCATCACGCTCGTCAGCGACAGTGATCTGAACCGCATATTTATGCATATCTACCTCTTTACCCAGAATTTCGGCGCATACGACAGTATCCTGAACAAAGTTTTTGGGTACGCCACCACCGATCATAAGCAGGCCTGTTTGTCCGGCAGCTATTTTTATATCTGTCAGTTCGCGGAAATCAGCTACACTATCAATTGATAAATAACCTTCAGGATTTTCAACCTGATGTTTTACAAGGCCAAATCCGGCTGAACAATCCGAAAATGCGGGAACAAATATTGGAACATTATGATCATAGCAGACTTCAATCAGGGAATTTTTCTTCACCGCATTCTCTTTCAGCCATTTACCCATTTCCCAGATAAACTCGCGTGAGGAGTATGGTCGTTTTTCGAGCTGATCAGCGATAACCTTGATAGTTTCATCACATGCCTGAAGCTCTTCCTCATCAATGAATGTATCATATATGCGGTCGA